>CBAAAA010000394.1:0-4910 GCA_964658695.1 uncultured Solirubrobacteraceae bacterium
CAAGATCGAGCTGCAGGATCACCATGCGGAACAGGCTGTGACCGAGTTGGAGCGCGCCATTCAGCTGCAACCCGCAAATCCGGCGGCGCATTACACACTGATGCTGGCGTGCCGCGATCTTGGAAGAAAGCAGCAGGCCGTTCATGAGATGGAAGTCTTCCAGAATCTGAAGAGCGAGGAGAGCAAAGATTTCAGGTCGGAGCTGCGCGCGCTTCTGGCGGGAGGGGAATCCGAGCCGGAAAAGTCTCGATAAGTGAATGCGTGCGGCTCGTTGCTACTATGAACGCAAATACCATTAGCTTCCATGCGGCACGTCCCGGATCGTTCCCGACGCTTCTTCCTGCGCTCCTTTGCAGGAGGGGCTCTCATTCATCCCTCACTCGCGCAGATCGCGGCAACCAGCAAACCGGGATTGGCTGCCGAGGCCACGCCCATCGACCTGGGATATGGCTTGGTTGACGTTGCCCGGAGTGCCGGGCTCAACTTTCGCAACTACTACGGCGGCGAGAAGAGCAAGCGATACATTATCGAAGCGAATGGATGCGGTGTTGCCTTTTTTGACTATGACAACGATGGTTGGCTGGATATCTTTCTCCTCAACGGATCGCGGGTTGAAGGGTTTCCCCCCGGGCAGGAGCCCAGCAATCGCTTGCTGCGCAATAATCGAGATGGTACGTTCGTTGATCGGACCGAAAGGGCTGGGTTGATACGGCACGGCTGGAGCCAGGGAGTGTGCGTTGGCGATTACGACAATGATGGTTTTGAAGACTTATTCGTCACTTACTGGGGACATAATGTTCTCTATCACAACAACGGGGACGGCACGTTCACCGATGTTACTCGCAAAGCAGGCTTGATCGGAGACGTTCCGCGCTGGGGCAGCGGCTGTACCTTTCTTGATTACGACCGGGATGGGCATCTTGACCTGTTTGTCTCGAACTATCTTCACTTTGATTTTGAGACGGCGATGGACCCCGGAACCAATCCTTATTGTTCGTTCCGGGGATTGTCAGTGAACTGCGGTCCGCGTGGGTTGAAGCCCGAAACGAATCAGTTGTTTCACAATAACGGCGACGGAACTTTCAGCGACGTTTCCGGGAAGGCGGGGATCTCGAAAGTAAGTCCATGTTATGGATTGACAGCCGTGGCCGCTGACTTCGACAACGATGGTTGGCCCGACATTTTTGTCGCCAACGATGTCACTCCCAGCCTGTATTACCGGAACAATCATGATGGCACCTTCACTGAAGCCGGCGTGATGGCCGGGTGTGCCTATGATGCGAACGGGCGCGCCATGTCAGGGATGGGCGTCGCCGTCGGAGACTACGACTGCGATGGATGGCTGGACATTTTCCGGACTAACTTTTCCGAGGAGCCGCCGACCTTGTACCACAACGACGGCAAGGCGAACTTCGCCGACGTCACCTATGAAGCCGGCGTGGGCAAATACGATCGACTGGTTGGCTGGGGATGCGGCTTCTTCGATCCTGACAACGACGGCTGGCTGGACCTGTTTTATTGTAACGGCGCGGTGTATCCAGAACTGCGGCGCGTGCAACTGGAAGACAAATATCTCGAGCCCTCTGTGCTCTATCGAAATCTCCGGAACGGCCGCTTTGAAGATGTTTCGGCAATAGTGGGAGCGAGCATCACTACTCCTTCCAGAAGCATGGGTTGTGCTTTCGGCGATTTCAACAATGACGGAAACGTTGGAATCCTCATCAACCGGATGAACGATACGCCTTCGCTGCTTCAGTGTCAGCGGAAGAACAAGAACCATTGGATTAACATTCGACTGACAGGGGTGAAATCCAACCGAAGCGGCATTGGTGCACGGTTGAGATGCTTTACCGGGGACCATGTTCAAACTGATGAGGTCCGCAGCGGCGGCAGCCACCTTTCTCAAAATGATCTTCGGCTTCATTTCGGTCTGGGCTCTGCCAAAAAGGTCGATCGGGTCGAGGTGCAATGGCCCAGCGGGCAGATGGATGTTTTGCGGAATTTAAGTGTTGACCAGTCCATTCGCATCTGGGAAGGCGGCAGATTCGCGCAGATGAAATGAAGGGCGTCGGACAAAGACTAACGGCAAGTTCCGAACTGCGATCCAGCGAGTTTCGCGATCTCTCTCGCTAAACCTTTTCCAGTTTCTTTGGCATTCCCCCCGGTCAAGTTTGGGTTCAACGGATTATTCCTTAACACGGCGTGAACGTCACTCTCGGCAAGGACCTGACCGCTTTCCGAATCCACAAACTTCACGTGGGCGGTTGCTTCCGCCTGACCCTTGCGGCCCCCTTTGCTCGCCGCATATCCAACCGGGCCGCCGCTAAGCAGGCGTGCTGCGCGATTCCCTGCCTCGAAGTCGCTAATCTGACCACTGAGAAGCGTACGATGCTCATTCGGAAGCGGAATCCGCGTCTGAGACTGAAGATAGACGATCCCGAAACACGTTGTATGCTGCAGTTGCCTTGAGATCTCCTCCGTCATGGAGGCGAGATAGCCGTCCGGGAGCTTCATCCCCTTTGCAACAGTAAACGGGGTAATTTCCAGTTGCCTGGAGGCTGGCGTCGAAGCTGCATGCGCCGGCGCGATAGACCAGCCGAGAAGTATAGAAACGAAGCCGAACTTTAACAAAAAATCCATTCCAATCGAGAAAGAGCCTGCGCGAGGATTTTAGCAGTCGCCGACACAACACGCGACTTTGCACGTTCTAGTACCCGTCGCAAATATGGCGACTACAATTTAGGCCGGAAGAGTAGCAGATCGAGACTGAAGGTCACGCGCATCGCTCTTACCGGCTCTTGTACCAGCGGCCTGTAAACAGAAAGCAGAACGTCTCGAACGCCCTCCTCGTCGAGATCGACGGAGTTGGAGACCGACCGCTGATCTATCAATGTAAATCCGTTCGCGAAGTCGTCGACAGTTCGTGCCACCCGATCGCGTCCGCTGCCGCGCAGTTCGATGAGGTCGTCGGGTGCTGCGACCGCGATTAACAGCCGTCCGTCTTCGCGCAGTACCCGCCGGAATTCAGCGACATTCATGCGTGCAGTGATCGAAAGAACAACGGAAAACGAACGTTCTGCATAGGGCACAAGCCGATCCGCATTCGCGACCACCCATTCACATTCGGAATAGCGACGCGCCGCGGCCTCGACAGCCGGAATGGAAATGTCGATCCCGTGCCCCTCTACTCCTGAATGACGCGCCAGATTTCCCAGATAGAAACCTTCTCCGCATCCGGCATCCATTACGATGTCATTGCGCGATGGACGTAGCATCTCATGGATCACTTGCAGCAGAGGTTCAGTGACGCCTCGATCGTGCAACCGCCGTCTCGCTCCCACTGCCGCCTTTGTATCACCCGGTTGTTTCGATCGCCGGTCTTGCGGCTGCAGCAGGTTAGTGTACCCACTTCGAGCAACGTCAAACGAGTGCCCGCGTGCGCAGCGCAGATGACGATCACTCTCGCGAACCAGCGCCGTCTGGCAACCTCGGACCGGACAGACAAGCATCCGTCGAGTGTAGCTGGCTGTCAGCCCGTTAGAGACTGGAGCTATGAGCGGCAGACTGTCCTCATGAGTTCGAAAAGCGCGGACGTACTGATTCTTGGCGCGGGCGCGGCTGGGCTGATGTGCGCCATCGAGGCCGGCAAACGCGGCCGAACAGTGATAGTCATCGATCATGCACGCAAGCCGGCGGAGAAGATTAGAATCTCTGGCGGCGGCCGGTGTAACTTCACGAATCTCCACACTTCGCCCGATAATTTCCTGTCGTCCCAGCCGCGTTTTTGTATGTCTGCGCTGTCACGCTATACGGCGCAGGATTTCGTCTCTCTTGTCGAGCAGCATCGAATCGCTTATCACGAAAAAACCTTGGGTCAGCTCTTTTGCAACGGCTCATCGGCTGAGATCATCGCTATGCTCCTGGACGAATGCGGACGGGCGGGAGTCACTATTCAACTGCAAAGCGGAGTCAAATCCGTCGATAAACCGGATATGCACTTCCGAGTGCAAACGGACGCTGGCCGAGAAATCACTTGCGAATCGCTGGTTGTGGCATCGGGCGGCCTTTCCATTCCCAAGATGGGCGCAACTGGGATCGGCTACGAAATCGCGCGCCGATTCGGCTTGGCCATCGTCCCGACGCGAGCGGCCCTCGTACCCTTCACGCTCTCGGAAGCACAGCTGGAGATTTGGCGGCCGTTAAGCGGAGTGGCGGTCAAAGCGGAGGTTCAATCGGGCCAACAGCGTTTCCGGGAAGGACTGTTGTTCACTCATCGCGGATTGAGCGGACCGGCTATTTTGCAGATTTCGTCTTACTGGGAACCAAGGCAGGCTGTACGTTTAAATCTGGCGCCTGAGCATGACGTCGGCGCTCTGCTGAAACAGGCAAAGATCACTCGCCCCCAGCAGGAACCGGTTACTTTGCTGAGCGAGATATTGCCTCGCCGGCTAGCCCAGCGCATAACGGAACGCCACCTGCCGGAAAGACGCGAACAGCCCCGGCTGATTGAATTGACCGATAAGCAACTCGCGCAACTGGGGGCGGCGGTGAACGATTGCACCATCGTTCCGCACGGCACCGAAGGCTACAGGACCGCCGAGGTGACGCTTGGCGGCGTGGATACAACGGAACTGTCGTCGAAGACGATGGAAAGCAGAGCAATCTCCAAACTGTACTTCATTGGCGAAGTGGTTGATGTTACTGGACAGCTGGGAGGCCATAACTTCCAGTGGGCCTGGGCCTCGGGCTATGTGGCAGGTCAATATGCGTAGCAGACGAGTAGACAAGGAGCACGTAGTTTCATTTCGCCTTTTCCTTGAGTGCCGCGATTTCGGCATCATGGCGTGAAAGGTCCTTAAAGAATTGCTTGAGGTCGCCTTCAATGATCTCCAGCCGCCGCTCAATGGAAT
>CBAAAA010000395.1:0-4909 GCA_964658695.1 uncultured Solirubrobacteraceae bacterium
CACCTTCGGAAAAGGGCTGGTTCAAACAGTCTATCCTTTGAGCGACAACACCGGGCTCGCGTTGACCACCCAGCACTACTACACTCCCAGCGGACGGTTGATACAGCGCAATTATTCGAATATTTCATTCCTCGACTACTACTACGGGAAGCGCACCGACACCAAGGATCTGCAGGACGTCAAGCAAACTGACCTGGGACGGACGGTCTACGGCGGCGGCGGAATTACCCCGGACGTGAAGTACAAAACGCCCGAAGCCGACGAGTTCGAAATGTCGGTGTTGCGTAAGAATGGGTTCTTTTATTTCTCGGCGCACTACTTTGCGGGCAATTCGGCGAAACTGCCGGACGGCTGGGTTCCACCTGAGCCGGTTCTCGAGCAGTTCCATGAATACCTGATGAAGGAGAAGGTCCAGTTCTCGGAAGCAGACTGGACCCGCGATCATGACTGGATCAAAAAGCAGTTGCGTCAGCAAATGTATGTGACCGCTTTCAGCTTTGAAGATTCCGAAAAAGTCGGCGTAGAGCAGGATCCTGAAGTGGCAAAGGCAATGGAAGTGATGCCGGAAGCGGCGGACCTTCTGGCTCGCTCGAAGCTGAAGTTCGAAAAGCAGAGAGCCAGCCGTTAGACTGGAATTTGGTTTCTCAGGCCGAAATACCAGCTCCCCAAACGATCGCGCGCGGCAGTGGAATAGCCAGTCCGCAAATCACGATTCTCGATACCGGCGGTCAGTACACACACTTGATCGCCCGGCGTGTTCGCGAACTGGGCGTTTATGCCGACGTACAGCCGAGTGATCTCCCCGCCAGTGAATTGGCAGCCCGCAAAGGCATCATCATATCCGGTGGGCCCGGGAGCGTGTATGAGGCGGGCTGCCCGGATGTCGATCCTGCCATTTTCTCCGCAGGGCTGCCGGTTTTAGGCATCTGTTATGGCCATCAATTGATTGCACACCACCTGGGTGGCCGCGTGCAAAAGGGCGAGCGCGGCGAGTACGGGTACGCGACTCTTTCCACATCGGCTGAGGACGAGATCTGGCGTGGCGTGTCGGGGTCCCAGATCTGGATGAGCCACCGCGACAGCGTGGCAGCGGTCCCTCCCGGATTTCAGATCATTGGCTCCAGCGGCGTTTCCGGTGTGGCGGCCATGTCGGATCCTGTTCGCAAAATCGTGGGCCTGCAGTTTCATCCGGAAGTCGTGCACACCCTCGAAGGACGGCAGATCCTCGAAAACTTTGTCTTCCGGATTGCGGGAGCCGGACGAGACTGGGATGTCTCGCAGCGTGTTCCTCTCATTGAAGAACAAATTCGCGAAGTGGTTGGGGATCGCAGCGTCTTCTTCTTCGTGAGCGGCGGCGTCGATTCGACTGTCGCTTACACCCTTTGCTTGCGGGCTCTGGGTCCGGAGCGGGTATGGGGCATCTACGTCGACACCGGTTTAATGAGGAAGGACGAAACCGGGTTCGTCGCCAGCATCTTCGAAGAACTCGGGGCGAAGCATTTCCTGGTGGACCGGGCAGAAGAAGAGTTCCTGCGGGCGCTGGCCGGACTGCATGAACCTGAGGCCAAGCGGCTTGCCATTGGCGAGCGGTTCGTGAAGGTGCAGGAACGAATTCTTTCCACCGAACATTTCCTGGACGGGCACTGGATTCTGGGACAGGGAACGATCTATCCGGACACCATTGAATCCGGCGGGACCGCTAAAGCAGATCTGATCAAAACGCACCATAACCGGGTGGCGGGCGTCCAGGCATTGATCGAGTCGGGCCGCATCGTGGAGCCGCTAACCTCGTTTTACAAGGATGAAGTGCGCGAGATCGGCCGCGAAATCGGGCTGTCTGAAAAGTTCCTTCTGCGGCACCCGTTCCCCGGCCCCGGTCTGGCGATCCGCTGTCTCTGCTCCAGCGTCGAAGCTCCGGTCCATGCAACCGAAGACGGGTTCCTGCTTCCGGTAAAGTCGGTCGGCGTTCAGGGCGATTCCAGAAGCTATCGTTCGGTGCTGGCCCTCGACCGGAGCGCCTCCGGGGAAGATGTGCAGACGACCGCTCCCGATCTCACGAATCGTATTGCGGAGATCAACAGAGTGGTGGCGTTCTGCGGCGGCAAGTCGGCTTTGAGCAAGCTGCGAACCTTTGAAGCCTCCATTTCAAAGGACCGTTTAGATCTGCTGAGAGAAGCGGATGCGATTGTCCGGGAAGCGACGTTTCAAACCGGCTTCGATGAGCGCATTTGGCAGATGCCGGTGGTGTTGATCCCGGTGGGAACCGATGAGGCGCGCGAGTCGGTAGTGCTTCGACCGATTAATTCGCTCGACGGAATGACGGCCGATGTGGTTTTGATGGACCACGTCGTCTTGAAGAACCTGACCGAGCGGTTATTAAGTTTGCCATCCATCGCGGCAGTCTTTTACGACTTGACCCACAAGCCGCCAGGCACCATAGAGTGGGAGTAAAGAGACTGGGAGTGAAAAAAACTGGAGTGGATTCGTGCATCAGGGCCGTTGTCCGACGCCCTTCTTAGTCGCCTCTGGAATGATCGCCAGCGCATTCAGGAATGGCGCCTGATGTCCTTCATCCGATCCGGTCGCGCGTAATGCAACGCTCAGCAAATTGTTAGTGACGGTCGCGGTGATCGTGCCGGTAGCGGGTGTCAAACACTCATGCTTGACAGCCTTTCCGACGTCGAAGAGAGTGACCGCGCCATTTGCCTCGAGCCCGAGAGTTCCGCCGGTCAGCAGATTGCCATCGAACTTGCGTGCCGGGTCGAATTTCCCGACGCAGTTTCCCTCCGCGAATAGGAATTGAACTTGATAAGTTCCATTGGGAACAACAAACGGGCCGTACACAATGTCGTCACCCCAGGTGTACTTCGCCCAGCCGTATAGAAACCAGTCGGTGAGATGGCGCCATTTTTCGGGCGGATAGGTTTGGTTGTCGTTGTCGTAGCTGCCGGAGTACACACCGAGCTGATCGGCCATCCAGACGTCGCCGCGAGAGTCTTTGTACGGACTTGGATTGCCGGCATCGATGCGGATTGCGCCACTTGGCACAACGAACCCACGAATGACGGCCGAGGACGTGTTGTCGGCTGCGGCGGTCACCGTGATCACGTAGGGTTTGGGCGTGGTGACGGAAACGGGAGGAGTGTAAAGCCCGGAAGAAGTAATCTCGCCGGGACCGGAAGTCAGCGTCCAGTTCACGCGCTGGCTGGTGGCGTTGTTGACCCAGGCTGTCAGCTGAAACGGTGTGCCTGCTTGCACCAGAAGCAATTCATTCGGAACGCCGACCAGCACTGGCTGAACCGAGATCGGGATGCTTAATTTTCTGCCTTTTGCATCGACCGCGTTTAATTGCACGAAGTTGGGCGGCTTCACGAATCCATTTGCCGGATTGACGCGGCTGGAGGAAGGCGAGGTGATCAGGCTCGCCTCGTCGATGATGTCGAAGTTCGATTGCACGATGTGGGCCTTCTGGATCTCGCCCAGAGCTGCGTTCAGCGCCGGATCATAGTTGATGTCATCATCGACCTGAACCTGCTGCATGCCGCCGACATCGGCCAGCAGCATTCCATAACGCTCCAGCGCGGTAAGAAGTACCTGCGCCTTGGGGCTGAACTTCGAAATGTCATAGGACCTTTTCAAACGCCAGCGCGAGCCCATCGGAGCAGCACCCGGAGTAGCGGCGGTAGATCCCACGGCCGGCCAAAGCGGCGGCGAGGAGATGCATCCAATGCAGCTGGTAAAACGCAGCGCATGATGGATGACTCCCGCTTCCCATTCGCTGAAATGGACGGTCAATGGCAGCAGCGGCAAACCTGCGGCATCCGTGGTCCCGCCGCCTTCCTCCCCATGCGGCTGGCTGTATGTGCTGCTCGTGTAATCGTATCCGCTGTTGGCCGTGTAAGGATGACCGCGGGTGAGACCCGTTTCATAATCGTGATAGGTCTCAAAAAACTGGCAGGTCTCGTGATTGATCGTGATCATGTGATGATCGTTGCCGCCGTCCGTGGTCAGCGCGCCACCCTCGCGATTGCGGTTATTGCCGCTCAGAATCTGATAGTTTGCCCCGTTCCGCAGTCTCGAATAGTAAAAGGCCATCTTCTTCCGCGCCCCGTTATTGTCCACCACGTTCTGTCCCCAGGCCTCGCCGAAAGTGAGGCCGACCGGCGCCACGTGATTGGCTTGAGCAATCCACGCTGCCGATTTCTCATGTACGGGAAGCCGGTCGATGGCAGTCGTATAGACCGTATCCGCCGGCAGAACCTGGCAACCTGCCATGGCATTGGCAGCTTTGACCGAAGGCGCCGAGTAGGTGACTGTGTTGCCGTTGACATGAATCGAGCCCAGGCTTCCCGGCTGCAAGCTCCAGGTAACGGACCGGTCGGAGCTGATTGCTAGAGACTGCATTGCCTGCACCGGGAGACTCTCCGGCGGGTGCGCCCAGGAAATGCGAACCGCAGCCGTTTGCGTAGTCTTTTGGCCAGCCGTCTGAGATGTTGTGCTGCACAAGAGCGCGTTAGCCAGCAGCGCGCTGATCGGGAATCGCGGAAGCCTCACCCCTCTACTCTCGCCTGTCCGGCCAACCAGAACACCGTCCCCAGGCACTTAGCAATTTCAATTCCGTATTCCAGAAATTTCCTCTACAATGAATTCACTAAGCGAAAGAAGCGATGACGGATTATCTTGCATCGGCTCTCTCCCAGCAACAGATCCTGCTTACGAATCCTTTGGCCACAGTGGCCTCCGAGTGCGTTGTCATTCGGGTCGGAAGCGGTAACATGCAATCCATCCTCTCGCTCTCGCAGATTCGGCGGGTCAGTATCGTCCGGCTGAGCCATCCGGGGCTCCTCGTGCTGGCTTTTGCGGCTTTTCTAATTGCTGCCGGAGCGCATTTTTCGAAAGACGGGGATTC
>CBAAAA010000396.1:0-4899 GCA_964658695.1 uncultured Solirubrobacteraceae bacterium
CGTCTTGGGGCGGGCTTCGTTCACATTGAGAGTGCGGCCGTGAAGTTCAGCGCCATTTAATTGCGCAATCGCGGTCTGCGCAGCGGCAGCTTCTGTCATTTCGACGAAAGCGAAGCCGCGCGGCTGACCGGTGTCACGGTCTGTAACGACGCTAACGCGCTCAACGCCGCCGTAGGCAGCGAACGCGGCCTGAAGGTCGTCCTGGGTAGTTTGATAACTGAGGTTTCCGACAAAAATGTTGGTCACAGTATGTTTCCTTTGTAGGTTGAATTATCTTTGTCGGACTGCTCTAGAACCAATCTTTTTACAAACGGGAGTAGCGGCCGGAAGGCACTCGAGGGTGAAACGGATGCGGGCAAAGACATCCTTATTGTAGCAGGGATTTCAGGTTGATGGGTTGAAAGGTTTCCCAAGGTCCTCCTTGCCGACGACTGCTGGAAGATCCAGGGTACACCCTAAATGAGCAAGTTGCTATTCGGCAGCCGTGGTTTGGAAGACTTCAAAGGGACCCCAGTAAAAAGGTTTGCGGAACACGGTGTGTGAGCGCAACATGGCCAATTGGGCGGTTCGGAGTGCCTCGTCCGGGGATTTTCCCCTATTTAGTTCTCCATAGAGATCGGCCATCAACTCGGCGGTGGAGCGATCGTTCACGTCCCACAATCCGGCAATTACATGGCGTGCGCCTGACTTCAGAAACGCCCAGGAGAAGCCAACCAGCCCTTCGCCCTGGTACACTTTCGCTCCAGCTCCATGGCAGGCCGAAATGGTCACCAGATCGGCATGAAGCGGGATCTTCAAGACATCGCGGGCAAACAGCCGGTATTCTGAACCAGCGTCGCGGGAGAGAATAACGGCCGACTGCAGGGGTTCATCCTGGTTTGCGGTGGCATGGGCGACAAAGTGGATCCAGGAGAAGCCTTCCGGGCCAGCCTGCTTGTAAGCCGCGGGACGGGCATTGCTTCGCGCGTACATCACCTGGCGCACACCGGGCAGGTGCTGTTGAATGCCGTTGATCTCCTGGCCGGCGAATGTCAGTTCCGGAAACTCGGAATCCTCAGAAACTGGATTTCCCATCAGCAATAAAGATGGTGTCTGTTGACGCTGTGTAGTTTGAGCCAGATCGAACGAGGGCGCAATCGAGACCTGAACGTCTTCAATCCAAAAATGAGTACCTTGCGGGCTGGGCACCGGGAGGGTGGCGAAATTCAGCGAATACAACGGGCCATCGGGCGCCAGGATCACTTTTGTAGTGGTGAGGTGAGCAGGAGCGATCAACTTTTCATAAAGCGCGTGCCCAGCCGGATTTTCTTCCTGCTGCGAATCGTGCAACTGCTGAATGAACGTGTCGTAAGCGTCTACTAAGCGACGCAATTCAGCCTCGGGCGGCAGTTCATAATTCTGGACGGCGGCTGCCGTCACAGCCCACATGTAGGACTTCTGTGGACCGATAAAATAAACCAGGAGGGTGCTTCCGGACTGCGCCGCAATGCGCTGCAAGTCCCGGGGAGTGCCAAGAGGGTGAGAGCCGGTTTCGCCAAGGCGAGAAGAGAGGACGCGTCCACGGCTGGATTGCACGACCTCAAGGGCGTCCAAAGTCTTGCCATGATCCAGCAGGAAGCCGACGTATTCGTGGTACACGCGAATGACACTTGAAAACCAGGTCAATTTGTCGTTTTCATCGAGCAATGCTGCCTGTTGCCGGCTCAAGAACGCAACGGCTTTCTGGAACTGGGCGAGGGCTTCGCGATCGCGGTGCTGTCCGGCAAAGGCTTCGGCCAGTCCAGCATAGGCATCGAGCGTCAGCTTTGGGTCTTCATGAGAGCCGCGCAGAACGCCCTCGAAAGCGCGTTGGGCGGTCTGATACTGGCTTCGGCCGTTCGCGATCAAGCCAACATTAACGGCGGAATACGCGGAAGAGGAGTCTTCTTTGATGCGGCGTTTACTAAGGAGGGCCTGGTTGTTATAACGTTCAGCGGCATCCCAGTCCCTCAACTCGATAAAGACAATCGCCAGGTTGTCGAGCCACAGACCAGTCCAGTAGTCGTCCTCCAATGCCTTCGCCATCGCAAGGGCCTTTCTGTAGTCGCTTGCCGCAGCCTTGTAGTCACGATTATTTTCTTCGATGTTGCCGATGTTTCCGAGCGAGATTTGCCTTTCATAGGGGATTCCAGCCGAGGCAAACGTCGATTCGGCCTGACGGAAGTTTCGCAGAGCCTTGTCCAGATCCCCCAGTTGCAAGAAGCAAACGCCGAGATTACTAACGGCGCGTGCTTCGGAAGCTTCCAGGCCTGACGATTTGGCGTGGGTCGCGGCCTTCTTAAACCACGGCACGGCCTCGTCGTAGCGATCTTCGTGTAGCAGCAGATAGCCCATCTGGTTCGTCGCAGCGATCCGAAGATCCTGATCCTGGTGCTGGGCCGGATCGATGATTCGCAGGAGCAATTCCCTTGCTTGCTCAGAATCACGATTAGCAATGGCGAGTGCGGCACGTCGAAATGCGATTTCGGCAAGCAGGCGATGGGTGTTCGCAGCCGCTGCAAGTGATTGCGCCTGGTCGAGTCTGGTTCGCGCTGTTGTGGTGTCGCGAGAAATCAACGCGGCATGAGCCTGACAGAGGCGATATCGGGCCATCTGCTCCACAAATTCCGGCCGGTCGGGAGGAGGCGTTGCCAGAGCTTTCACGGCACGTTTGGTCTCCCGTCTTGCGAGCAGGATTTGGGCACGCAACAAGCGGAAGTTCCAGGAGAGTTTCGATCCGGGAGATGCGAGGGATAAGCCTCGCTCAGTCTGGTCGGCGGCCTGCTGGAAGTGTTCGTTGAGGAGGAGTCTTACGGCACTTTCATAGGCCACCTGGCCCGACGGAGTCTGCGTCCGGTTGCAAGCACTGAGACTGAGAACCAGTGCGTAGAAGCTGAGTTTTAGATGACCGCTGAATTGCGGCATTTCTATTATTTGGAACTGGAGCCGTTGGCGCGGACGTTAGCCGTCGTGACTCCACCGCTCGGCGTGCTTCCAAGGTCGACTTGCAGCATTGTCAAGATCCTTAGCGGGCCGATAATGCTGAATTCGGCGATTCGGATCACGCCGAAACCCGGGACGTGAACGACGTGGCCAAAAGAAGTGATACCGGATCCAAGACCAGCAATTTCGCGCACCAAGCCGGAGTGAATCGCGCCATCGCGCTCTGGAATGGAGTCCCGGTGTTCCCGGCTGCTAAAGGGGAAATGGGAGTGCAGCAGTTCTGGAATTTCCTTGATTTTGCCGAGGAGGGAAAGACGGCTGAACTCGTCCCGAAATCCTCGTTCGTTGTTTTGATAAGCGGAGCGCACCTTTTCGTTAGTATCCAGACGCGTAAAGGTATCGATTGCCAGATCGAGCTCGATTTTGTGTCCGGCAATGCGGAGATTGTCGAAGTGAGATCCGAGGGGGGTGATCGATGGCGAGGTCCGGTCGCCGGGATGAACCGCAGCGAGGCGTCCCACAACGCGGTCCGCCGTCACGATTCCTAAGATGTTGAGGTTCTCCACCACCACGCTTGCCAGTTCATCGACGGTGCCGTCCTTCCCAAAAGAGCCTGCCACCACAGATGTAACCGACTTAGCGAAGACGATGTTCTCCAACTGGATGTCCTGCTCCCGGGAGGGCACGAAACCGCCCTTTGGCTCCAAGGCTACGGAAGCTATTGTCGGAAACTCTATATCGAAAGGCCTGACAATGTAACCTTTCAGCCCCACGGCCGCGGCGTTGAAGTTGAAAGTATCCATATACGAAATCTCCTGTCGGTGAGTTATTAATGACCTGCTGTTACGTGCAACACAAAGCTGGATAACGGATCCGATCCTGCGTCGTCCAAGCCACTCAGCTTTACCCTGTAATCGCCTGGATCGAGGCCAGCTAGAGGAATCGTCAGATTCAAGGTTTCCGCGTTGTCAACCCCTCGAAGATTGTAAGTCTTTTGCGCGCGTCCCGCTGAAGTTTCGATGCTGCATTGATAGCGATCGAAGTGCTTTGGAAGATCGAGGCGGAACGTGACGGCCGAATCTTTCGCAACGGGGAACACGGGAAGCGCGCCGCGAGTGGCGCCCTGAAGGACAATCGACTGCGAGACAACGGGCGCTTCCAGGCTGCGAATCTCGGTCTTGAGCAGCGGGACGACGGTAAGAAAAGCGTAAAGAGCGGCGGCTGCAAGAACGAAATTGAGCCCGCCGGAGTATACCAGAGCCTGGCGGTTTGTCCACCACGCGAATCGCTCTTGCTTTGGTGGAAGCCCGGCAACTTTAGCGCGCGCTTCGTCCCGGAAAACCCCGTGAGCGTTGGCAACGAATGATTCCGCAAGTCTTACTTCTTCCATACAGCGCGAGCAGTCCGACAGATGCTCCTCGAAATTGTCGCGTTCAAGTTCGGACAATTCTCCAAGAACATATTTTTCGGGCAACTGCTCGTCTAATGCGAGCTGGTGGTCCATGTGCTCCTCCGAGCTAAAGGTCAATCTGACACATAGTGATTCCGGCGGCGATTCCGTTACAGACAAGCAGCGCCAGCGAGGCAAAATGCCCGTAGCTCTTCTGAAAGGCCGCTTCAAAGCGCGACTTTGCGCGATAGAGTATGACTCGCACATAGCCCGGGTCTTTGCCAAGACGCCGGCAAATCTCGTGGCGGTCAACGTTCTCGAAGAAGACCAGCCGTAAAATCTCGCGATCCTGGGGGGAGAGCGTTTTGAGAATAGCTTCAACAGCTTTTTTCCGCTCTGTTGTAATCAGGGACTCATCGATGGGCATGGAGGTGTCCCGCATCTCCGGAACGTCGTCACCGCTGGATACGTCATGGGCTGTTCTGTGCAAAAACTCAAGCAGATATAATCACTCATCATAATACATTCCTTGTATCGGATGAGGTGAG
>CBAAAA010000397.1:0-2484 GCA_964658695.1 uncultured Solirubrobacteraceae bacterium
AACCGCCGCCAACCGCGGATCAAGTTCCAGAAAGTCTCAAAAGCTTCAAAGAAGTCGAGTTAAAATCGGGCTTACTTCCTGATAGGAGCTCGAGTGAATACACGTGTTATCGTGCGTCATCTGGGTATTGGCCGCGAGAATCAGGTCCAGGAATTTCCCCTCGCCCACTTCCAGCAACTGACCATCGGAAGAGAGCCCTCTTGCGAGATCCGCTTCGACGAAGAGAGGGAAGACTTAGTCAGCCGGCAGCACGCTCGGATGGAGATCCGGCAAACCGATCCTCCAGAGATCGAGCTCCATGATCTAAAAAGTCGTAACGGAACCTTCGTCAATAAGCAGCGCATCTTCAGTCAGGTAAGACTCACGCCTGGAGATGTGGTGCAGTTCGGGCCGGGTGGTCCGGAGTTTCAGTTCGATCTGGACCCCAGGCCGAATGGCGGGGTGCGGCCTACTCGCGTCGCCGATGCAAATAATTCCGCAGGCCCAGCGATTCCGGTAACCCGTGAAGCAACACCAGCGGGAAGCAGCACCACCGCCTCACGTTCCTCAGCAGCAGTCCAGGGAGGTGGATCCGTCGGGCGCGCCACCGTGGAAACGATGATTGCGCAATCCCGCCGCAAGACCGGAGTGTGGATCGGCGTAGCCTCGCTGGCCGTTGTCGCCCTCCTTGTTGCGCTTGTCTTTTTGACTCCGTCCACGCGCAAGCTGTTGACCGGCAAAACAGGAACAGGCACCACGTTGACCTCATTGACGCCCAAAGAAATCGCCAGCACCAATTTAGATGGCGTTGTGCTGTTCGAAGTCGGCTGGAAGCTGATCGATATCGAGACCGGCCACCAGGTAAGTCAGATCTACGTTCCGAACCATATTCGAATGAAGAACGGCAAGGAAAAGGTGCTGGTACAGCCAGCTGGAAATGCCTGGATCCCTGTGTTCGCCTACGTGAACGGCAAGGTTGAGCCGATGCTGACGACCAACGCTGAGGAACCGCATTTCCGGGCAATAGGCGGACAGCATACCGGGTCAGGGTTTGTCGTAAGTTCGGACGGTTTTATTCTCACCAACCGGCATGTGGCTGCCAGTTGGAACACGACTTACCACTGGAATCCCGACGACCAGTACGGTCTTCTCCTGGTACTTGGTTCAGATCCGGCCAAAAACAAGTTTGTCTTGCAGAAAATGGCGCCGCTGGCAGCGCAAGGCTTCCCTTCCTCCTGGGTTCCACAGCGAGCATCCTTCGTGATTGACGGTGGATTCGATCCTTCTTCTGAGCGTGATTTCGGCACTCGCATTGAAGGAAAGAATCTCGATGGCAGGAATGATTTCATGGACGTCACGTTTGCGAAGAATCGCTTGCGCGTGCCTGCCCGGTTGGCGCGCGTCTCCGATAACGCCGATGTCGCGCTTGTGAAGGTGGATCTGCCTCAGTCGGTTCATAAGGTCAACTTAAACGACAATTACAAAACTATACAGCCAGGCGATCCGGTCACGGTCATGGGCTATCCGGGCGTGTCGCCCGCAGTGTACGGCGTTGTTGCATCGAACGATCCGTTGAACTCAGGACAGTCCGTCCACATCATTCCCGACCCAACTATCAGCGTGGGAAATATTGCGCGGGTGATTCGGGGGCAATCGACACCGCAAGCAAGCGAAGAGGTACAAAGTTCAGTTGGCGATGTCTATCAATTGACGATCAACTCGACCGGCGCGGGTAACAGCGGAGGCCCGGTGTTTGACGATGCCGGCAGAGCAGTTGGAATTTTCACACTCAGCCGGCACACCGATGCAATGATCACCTTCGCGGTACCGATCCGCTATGGGGTCGAGCTGATGGGTACAAACAAAGTTAATTTCTGAAAGCGCGGCTGCTGTTGGCAAGTCTGAGTGGAACGAGCACTGGGGAGTATCAGGTAAGCCGGCTACAGATCGCGGGGCTGGCCGCCGACGCGCGTTCCGACATCTGGGCAATGGGAGTGCTGCTGTGCGAGATGCTGACCGGTCAACTCCCGTTCGAAGGAGCGAACTTACAGGACTTGTGCCGGTGCATTCGGCGAAAGGACTTTCCGCGCCAGCCGCTCCGCAACGCAGGTGTGAGCAGCAGCTTCGACGCCCTGATCGTCAGATGTCTTCCGAAAGTTCCGGCGGCGCGATATGCATCCGCCAGGAGAATTGCAAAAGGCACTACAGCAGATATGCGCTCGCGTGGGAAAAAGAGCAGATGAGCCCAGACGACAAAGAATAGGCGAGTTCTGGCACACATGCAGGAGCAAACCGCGCTTGCCGGCTGTCCTCTGTTCTCTGCTGCTGGGCTTGAGCCTGTTCTTCTTTGCAAGGCCGAATGACCAAGATGCGGAGCAGCAAGCCGGTCTGAGACTTCTAAACACTGATGCTATGGACGGCCAAGCGGAGGTCTTTCGCTATGGACAACTTGTCGGGAAAACGCCGCTGCAGATCGAAAGGGCGCTCGGACTGCCTGCGGGCTAT
>CBAAAA010000397.1:2494-4891 GCA_964658695.1 uncultured Solirubrobacteraceae bacterium
AGCATCAGGGCGACCATATCTCGCTGCTGCTAAAACGGCCGGGTCATGCAGACCTGCCAGTCGACTTCGACGTGACAGACCGTACATCGTACACTTATGTGCTAAAGCCCCTCTTAGGAACGGTGCCCTGAGCGATGTGGAACTTGTTCAAACGGAAGAGTGCGGCTGCAGAACCGGGAGGCGCATGGGATTTTGTGATGGCTCTCATGACAGATCCGGGCTGCCAGCGCACCGTCAACCAGGACCGGGGCCGGCTCACAAAGAAGACCGGCAGTTCGGCGGAGAGTGAACGGGCGCTGTTGGCCGTAGTAGCCGATGGCATGGGCGGTCACCAGGGAGGCGAGGTGGCGAGCGAGCTTGCTTTGGATGTGATCTGCCGCGAGTTTCAAACTGACAATGGCAACCCGGGCGCAGCCTTGGCATGGTCGGTTGAGCAGGCAAACCGCGCAATCTATAGCCTCGCCCGGCAGCGTCCAGACTTACAGGGAATGGGAACGACCTGCACCGCCCTTACATTGCTGGGAGACTTCGCTTGGGTCGCGCACGTCGGCGACAGCCGCCTGTACCTGATCCGGAACGGGGCGATCTACCAGATGACTGAAGACCACTCGCTGGTGATGGAGATGGTCAGGAAAGGAACGCTGAGTCTTGAAGATGCACGCCTCCATCCCGAGCGGAATGTGCTAAGCAGAGCGCTCGGGACACAACAAGAGGTGGAGGTAACCGGTTGGGAGAAGCCAATTCCAATTCAGAGTGGCGACCACTTCCTTCTGTGCACAGATGGCCTGCCAACACTGTTAACGGATGAGAGCATCAGGGACGTGGTTCTCAGCAACGAACCGGCGGAGGCGTGCTCGCGATTGATCGAAATGGCCCGGCACGAGAATGCTCCCGACAATGTAACGGTGGGGATTATACGCGTAGATGCCGCCCGCACTGGTTTACCTGTGGTTCGCGAGACCCGGACGGTGGAGATGATGCCGGGCGCTGCAAACGGACAGCCGGAATGAGCGTGACGATGGCCGGCAGAGTTGTGTCGCATTACAAAATCCTGGAGAAACTGGGCGACGGCGGCATGGGATCGGTGTATCGCGGCGTGGACACCATGCTGGACCGGCCCGTAGCCATCAAAGTGGTGCGGGCGAACCTCGCCGGCGAGCCTGGTTTGATCGAGAGGTTCCGATCCGAAGCAGCTCTGCTCGCGAAGTTAAGCCATCCATGCATCGCGACCATTTATTCATTCTTCCGCGACCGGGACGAGTTCTTCATGGTGATGGAGCTGATCGATGGTGTCCCCATCTCGGAGTGGGAACGGCGTTGGAGCGCAACCACTCCACAGCAAACCACCAATTCACAGCAGATGACGAAGCTGATGATGCAGGTTCTGGATGGCTTGGACCAGGCACACTCTATGGGCATCGTTCACCGCGATATTAAGCCGGCGAATCTGCTGGTCACCAGGGAAGGCAACGTAAAGATCACCGACTTCGGAATCGGACGCGTGCTCGGTTCAGAACGAATGACGCGCGACCTGCGCCTGGTAGGCACCATTGAGTATCTTGCCCCGGAACGAATTCGGGGGGAGCCGGGCGATGCGCGCGCAGACATTTACGCTGCTGGCGTGGTGCTGTATGAATTGTTAACACTGCGCAGTCCCTTCGAGCGCAACAGTGACTTTGAGCTGATGCGCGCTCACTTGGAGGAGCAGCCGGCGCCGGTGCGGAACATCTCAGCGAACGTGCCGCTGGAGTTGGAGTTGGCTGTGCAGCGCGCACTCCAGAAGCGGCCCGAAGATCGATTTCAAACCTCCTCCGAGATGCGAAGTGCGCTGGCTGCCATTGACTGGCAGGTGCATGCGGATGTGCATTCAGGGGAAGCGGCTGCGAACGCAACCCGCCTTGTCCAAATCCCGATTGCCCAAACCCGCCTCGTGGATTCGTTCAGCGAGGTGCCCGTTGGCAGCGTCGAACCCGATATCCGTCACCCCGGCACTCGAACTAAGAATCGGAACCTTTGGATCGGTTTGGGATGCGGCCTGGTCTTGTTAGTCGCCGTTTGGGTGATGCTGCTCCGTACGCGAGGCGAACGCGGGATTTCCAGGGGAGACCCGGCCTCCCAGGCAACCCAGGGAATTCAGCCGTCCAATGAGCAGCAGCAGCCCGCTTCGGCGTCATCCCCAACAGGTGCGCCCGCAAATGAACCCCCTGCACCGGCGCCAGACGGTGTGGCCCCCGGAGGAACCGACTCCGCACAGAGCGAAAACGATGCGGCTGCGGACGCGAGGAAACGAGAGGCGGCTCGAGCGAAACGACGCGCGGCTGCCCTGAAGGCCCTCGATCAGTAGAGTAGTAATGTAGTCTACGAGTTTGTCGGGTAACATCAAAATGCGAACTTTTT
>CBAAAA010000398.1:0-4829 GCA_964658695.1 uncultured Solirubrobacteraceae bacterium
AATTGCCTCGCAGCACGTCGGCTTTCAACAAAGTCTCGCCAGCCTGGATGAAGCCAACGGAGACTATGCGGGCGCCTTAGCTATCCTTGAACCTTTTTCACAAAACGGCAGGATGCCTACCGAAGCCGCTCAGCTTGATCTCAAACTGCACTTGGCCGACCTCTCCGCGAAACTCGGACATACAACGGACGTCGAGCAGACTCTTCAGGAATTAAGCCTGGCTCACCCCGAAGATCTTTCGGTCTGGCGTACAAGATTTCAGATTTTAAATCAGCTGAAAGAGTATGACCAGGTTGTTAATCTTGCAGCCCGGATGCCCCGCGAAGTTGCTTTGAAACTGGGAGACGACAGCATCGCCGTGTCGCTTCTCGCAACAGCTAATGCCTCCACCGGCCATCGTGAAGAAGCCGTGCGTCTCATCGAAAGTCATCTTTCTCGCACTCCCGACAAGAGCTCAGCGGCTATTCAGCAGGAAGAATTGCAATTGGGATGGCTCCTCCTGGACACCCCAAGCGCCAGCGCTCAATTGTATCGATTGCTGGAAAGCCTCGACGCGAACTCCGACATTCCCGGCGACCAGAGAAAACAGCTGGCAGACCTCTGGACGACCTGGATTCTTCGGACGGCCGACTCCGCACAAAAGTCTGGCGATAATCGAAAAGCAATCATCCTCCTCGATGCCGGTAATCAGCGCTTCCCCAAGAACTCCCGCTTGCAGAAGGCATTGGCCGGGGCCCTTCTTACCTCGGGAGACACCAAACGGGCCTTGAACTTCTACTCTAATTGGGGTCTCGCAGATGCTGACCCCGACGACTACGCCGGCGCTATCGGGGCTGCTCTCGCGCAGCACAACAACCAGTTCGCGACCGCTTGGCTAAACACCGCGCTTGCCACCTGGCCGGCCAACCCAAAGATCCTGACACTCGCCGGTGAACTGGCGCAATCACAAGGCGATCTGAAACATGCCCGCGCTTACTGGCAGGCGGCACTCGCCCAACAACAGGGCGAGAGTGCTTCTCCGGGAAACGGTTCGCTGCGTTCAATGCTGGTCGGCGCCAACGCGACGCTGCCTGATGCCGCCGGCTCGGGCATTTCAACTGCTGATCCAATATCGACCAGTCAGTCGGCAGTACCTGTGCATCTCTCCAGCTACGGCGGCGACACTCGCAGCGGAACTTCTGCTAACTCGCTCGTCCTGTCGAACGCGCTTGGCGTCGGCGCCTTCATCAAGACGGCAAACCCCTCTTCGCCTGCCGAAGTAAATTCTCTTGAGGACAAACTAGCCTCGCTTGATAGCCGCAACAGTCCTTATCTCGATTCTCAAATGTCCGTTTGGGGACGGGGCGGACAATCTGGCTTCGATCGATTACTCATCGAGCAAGCCGAGTTTTCGGCTAGCACCACCCTGTCCGATGGCCTCCGGGCCTCTCTGATCCTCAGGCCGACGTACCTCAGCGGCGGCACTGCAAGCGGTTCGGGAGATGCGCTGTTCGGGCGTCAAACGGAAACCGCAGGCTTCGGACCGCAGAGCGCCAGCGGCGTTGCCGGTGAAGTGCAACTGTCGTCTGATTCAGTCGGCCTTCGGATTGGCTCAACTCCGCGCGGCTTTCCGACCAGTAACTGGTTGGGCGGATTCCGCCTGCGGCCAAAACACGGCCACATCACCTTCATTCTTGAAAGAGACAACGTTAAGGACACAATGCTCTCCTACGCGGGTGTCAGAGACCCGAACAAACCACAGATTTCCGGAGGCGTTATGGCCAATAGCGGGGCGATTCAAGGCCAGTGGGGAAGTTCGACCTCAGGTGTGTACGTGTCCGCTGGTTATCAGGCTCTGGATGGCTTCAACGTAGAACGGAACGATTCGGTAAACGGCAATCTCGGGACCTGGTGGAAAGTCGCCTCGGTGTATGGCGGCTCAGTTACCGTGGGAATGAACTTCTCAGGCATGGGTTACGACCACAACTTGAGATACTTCACCTTCGGCCAAGGCGGTTATTTCAGCCCGCAGCAGTACTTCCTCTTCAACGTGCCGCTCCGCTGGGCCGGACATTATGAGCGCTTCGAATACTCCGTCGCAGGCAGCTATGGCCTACAGCACTTCACAGAGGATGAATCGCCCTACTATCCGCAGGACGCCGCGCTGCAAGCGATCAAGAAGCAACTCTATCCAGCCCTTGTTGTGACCGGCCCGAACTTCAACTTCGATGCTCGCGTAGCTTATCAGCTCGCTCCCCATTGGATGCTGGGAGCATTCATGACCGCCAGCAACGCACGCGACTACACAGCCGCATCCGGAGGCGTCTTCGCCAAGTACACCTTCGAAGAGCGGCCAAAGATGTTCGTAGAAACTGCTCCATCAGTCCCCGATTGGCGCGGTCAACAGCCGTTCACCTTCTAAAAAACGAAGGTACCGGGTCACGCATCGTAATTTAAGTATCAATGGCTCGTCGGGAACTTCCGTCGAGCCATTGCAACATGTGGGATTCTATCGAGGATTTCTTAGTGGTGCGGATGAGAGGACTTGAACCTCCACGAAGTTTCCCCCACTAGAACCTGAATCTAATCGTCCGACGCGACTAGCCGTATTTTCAAGCACTTGCGACCACAAAACGGATAGCATCGGGTGCAGTTGCAAGTTCCGGCTGACACATTAGTGGCACAAAGCAAGGATCGCGCCTGCGATTCGTGATCGAGAACAAAATTGTTGCAATTCAACCCGAGTCAAGGGGCCTGGAGCCGGTCAAAAGCGTCGTCGCCAGCTTTGCCGGCGAACTGCTGGTTTCCAAACAAAAACTCCGGCAGGCGGAAGCAATCCAGCTAGTGCGGGTAAATCGGGAACGAGAGGCTCCCAACGTCGGCTTCGCCTCGAGGCCGTTCGTTCTCTGTGGGTTGCCGATCAAGCGTCCTGCCGAAGGCGCTCTGCTCCATGAGCGCCGCAATGGTCAGTTTCTATTGCAGGTGACCGGTCACCCCCAATACGGGATACCTTGGGGTCAAGATCGGTTGGTTCCCATTTTCCTAGCCACATTAGCGGTCCGGCAACAGAAGCAGAGGATCACGTTTCGTAGTGCGGCCGAGATGCTGGACACCTTTGGGATGCAGCAGGGAGGTTCGCAATACCGCCGCCTAGTCGCCGCATTTCAGCGCATTTTTGGAGCCACTATTTTCTTTGGAACCGATACGCAGACCAAGCGAGCGCTGGTGACGCACCAAGCCCGATTCAACTTCATGCGGGAAGCGCGGATTTGGTACTCGCGAGATCCGAAGCAAACTTTCCTACCTGATGATTTCGAGAACGAAATCGTTCTCAGCGACGAGTTCTTCCGGGAGGTGACAACGCACTCGATCCCGACCGATCTGGAAGCGGCAAAAGCACTCTCCTGTGCGCCAGCAGCGCTGGACCTATACACGTGGCTGTCGTACCGCTGCTACACCGCTAAGCAGCAGGAACGCATTCCCGTCTTCGGGGATTTCGGTCTTGCGGCTCAGCTTGGGAGCGCGGACTACGCGCGACCACGCAAGTTTCGTGAGCGACTGGAGCGATGGCTGGATCTGGTTCGCGCTCTCTGGCCCAGTTGTCCGGCGCGCATCGGCCGTGATGGCGAGTCCATGGTCATCGAGCCGGCGATGGCGCTGGCAGCCAAAGGAGCATAGATGGCCACCTCTGCATTGGTCTTATCGAGCCCGTATAAGCGTCTTTCCCTGACAACTATCGACGGTATCGTGTGCGCTCGTTTGGGTCCTACCCGTGTCCAAGGAAATGCGCAGCCTGCCTGTTTCAACCGTCAAGTCGCAATGTATCTGGCCAAGCATGTAGCCGGCTGGAGCACGATGTGCATTGGACGTTTCTATCACGGCCGCGATCATTCGACTGTCATCCACAGCATCCAGCGAATTGAGTCCCTTCGCGAGAGCGATCCCGATGTCGACGCTCTCATCACGGAACTCAAACAGCAGCTGGATCGAGAACCGGTGGGCGATAGCGAAAACAAAGAAGCGTTGTTCAATCTGGATGGCATCTCGAAGCGTACGGTTGAAGAATTGGCTGAGCTGGTTGCGGAAAGAGTATGTGCCCTGCTTGAGAAGCGCAATGCGGGACGCGACCGTTGAGCGTCAATCTAAAGATTGAAACAATGCTGATGGCAAGCGCGTCACTCCTCGTCAACGGCGAGCTTCACCATCACCTTCGTGTCGGTGAGCTTTGCTTGGCATCCGAACTGACGTGGCGTAAAGGAATCCCTTCAGCGGCTGATCGGGAGTGATCCCGTCAAATCGTGGTCTTGCGTCACCGGCCCCATCAACTCGGCAAGGTATTTGGTTCTGGATTGCGCGGGAACGATCTTTAATATCAGGCAGGGGACTATTAAGCCCCGAAGCGAACACAATTCGCCGCTCCCAGCCACTCCGAGACAGGCGCATCGAACATCGGAGTGACAGCCGTGCTCCATGGAGGCTTTTAGCTTACGACAACCGACCTAATAAGGACTGAGCGGAATATCAGTAAACACTGAGGCGTCTGCCCAAATCAGAAACTCCCGACCACGTCAAGTATTTGTCACTTTGTTCGAAGGCGCGGACACAGTTGTGACGTCCCGGAAGCCGACTTCTGGGCCGCGATCCTTACCGGATCCTGCGAAGCTGCAGATCAGGACATTTCTCGGCCCTGTTACACCGACACGGCACCCTCGCAGCGCATTCAGCTTTCGATTTGGCAACCGATCTATGTCAATACGCCAGCGTAAGAGCAATCTCTATAAATTCGTTCCGAGCAGTGGAGTTCGTATTCGGCAAATGCAGTAGTGCCCTGCCGTAACTCACATGAGCGG
>CBAAAA010000399.1:0-4829 GCA_964658695.1 uncultured Solirubrobacteraceae bacterium
CGGTAAACCATGACTATCTTCAAGAGTTTCTTTGCCGCCGGCACGGCTTTTCTGGCGCTAGCTGCGGGGATGTTTGCACAGGGCGTCGATTCGCAGACGTTGACGCATCCGCCTGCCGATAGTTGGCCGCAGTATCACGGCGATTATTCAGGCAGGCGTCACAGCCCGTTGACGCAAATCACGCCAGAGAACGTGGACAAGCTGAGCCTCAGCTGGTTGTTCCAGACGCGGCAGAGCGATGGGATCAAGTCGTCTCCGCTGCTGGTGGACGGAATCCTTTATTTCACAGTGCCGGATACGGTATGGGCGGTAGATGCGCGCTCGGGGCACCAGATCTGGCGTTACAGCTATCCATCGAAGAAGGGTTTTCACATCGGCCATCGTGGAGTCGCGATCTATAACGAGTCGCTGTACTTCACGACGCCGGATGCGCACTTGGTGTGTCTGGGGGCGAAGGACGGGAAGGTGCGATGGGACGTGGTGATTGCGGATGCGACGCAGGGATACTGGTCCACGATGTCGCCATTGGTGGTTCGCAACCATGTGATCGTGGGCGTGTCGGGCGATTTCGACAATCTGAGCGGATATCTGCGCGCAGTAGATCCCGAGACCGGGGAGACACAGTGGCAATGGGACTCGACTCCCCCGGCAGGGACGCCGAACGCGACCACGGGCGGGATGACGTGGATGACAGGGACGTATGACCCTGAGTTGAATCTGCTCTATTGGGGGACGGGAAATCCGACGCCGGTACTGACTGCTTCTACGCGTCCCGGAGATGATCTTTATACGTGCAGCATTGTCGCGCTGAATCCTGACACTGGCAAATTGAGCTGGGCGTTTCAGCCGTCGCCGCATGACACGCACGATTGGGACGCGGTGGAAACGCCGGTCCTGGTGGATGCGGACTTTCACGGAACCCCGCGCAAGATGCTGATGCAGACCTCGCGGAACGGCTATTTTTTTGTTCTCGACCGGACGACTGGGAAGAGCCTGTTAACGGCTCCCTTTGGGCCGGTCAACTGGGCGACGGGCACCGACAAGCAGGGACGCCCGATTCCGAATCCTGAGAAAGAGCCGAAGCAAGATGGGCGATTGATCGCGCCGAACGAAGGCGGACTGACGAATTATCGTGCGCCCAGCTTTGATACGAAGAACGGGTTGTTCATTGTGGATGCGGAGCCGAGTTATGGAATCTATTTCGCCAAGCCGGCGGATGGCACGTTCGGGTGGGCGGGCGCCGATTACAACATCTGGGAAAAAGGAGTGTTAGAGGCCATCGATTATCAGACGGGCAAGCTTCGATGGAGCCATGATCTGGGCGATTCACATTCCGGGTCAGGCGTGCTGACGACCGATTCAGGAGTGGTGTTCACCGGAGACAGTGAAGGGAATTTCCTGGCGGTCGATGCCAAAGACGGAAAGACGCTGTGGCACGCCGGTTCCGGATCGCACATTGAGAGTTCGCCTGTGTCGTATCAGCTGGATGGACGGCAATACGTGATTATGAGCAGCGGCGGAGTCTTGTTTGCCTGGGCTCTGCCCTCTTCTGTGGCATCCGAGGGGATTACGAATCAAGCACGATTGGGGAGATTGAAGTAGAAGGTTGCACCTTCGCCGGGCCGGCTCTCGGCCCAGATTGTGCCGCCGTGATTCTCAATAATCTTGCGGCAAATCGCCAGCCCCAGGCCGGAGCCGGACTGCGCTGGTCCCTGAAGGCGTTCGAAAGACTCAAAGATCCGGTCGGCATATTGCGGATCGAAGCCAATTCCATCGTCTTTGACTGAAAACAGCCATGCGCCGGACTCTATCTCTGTCTCTTGCGACGTTACGTTGATGACAGGCCGGCAGCCGGGTTTGCAATATTTAAGGGCGTTGCCGATCAAGTTCTGGAAGACGCGGACCATCTGGTCGGAGTCGGCGCTTATGGTTGGGAGCGGACCGAGCCTGACGGTTGCGCCGGTCTCCTCGATGCCGGAGCCCAGGTTCTTAAGCGCAGTCTGAACAACAGCTGCGATGCTGACTCCCGGAGCAACTTTGTGTCGCTCTCCCAGACGAGCGTAGTCGAGCAGGGAGTCTGTGAGAGCACGCATACGCAGGGCCGCGTCCAGAATGAATTGGATCCGCTCCCGGTCTTCATCGGACCCGTTTGAGAGCAGCGAGCGGGAGAGTAGCTGAGTATAAGCGGTAATCGTGCGCAACGGTTCTTGAAGGTCGTGACTGGCGAGCGCTGCAAGATGTTTGAGTTGACGATTGCTGCGCATCAACTCCGTATTGAGACGGTTGACTTCAGACGCGCGATGTCTTAGCAGGGCGTCGGACATACTGTCGCGCAGGATGCGAGCGTGATCGAGTTCGAGTTCCTGCCAGGGCTCGGACTTGCCGGTGACCTGTTCCTGCCAGACGGCGAACGATTTTCTTGGATGGAGCCGCGCGTGTCCATCTTCGTTCTGCCGGACAGCTTTGTCAGGATCGCCTGCCCAGTTCACGGTCTCAATGACCTCGGGCCGAAACCACAGAACCGCTTCGGGGCTGCCGGGAGCGACATGCATGGCGAGAAGGCCGCGCGCCTTTCTTAGAGAAGACTCCGGGGGCTTTAAAGATGATTCCGCAGACTTGTAGTGAGTGGGTAAGGAGTGAGTCGCCCAGACAGTTTCGCGATGCTGTTGATCCAACCAGGACGAGAGCTCGTCAATGGCCTGCAGATCGGGGGTGTCGCCGAGCAGAAAGGTCTTGCTGGAGGTTCGGAGTGCCGCGCCGGTGGCGCGAAAATTGGTGAGCAAATTGCAATTGCCATGAATGAAAGCTAAGGCGAAATCGCCTGAATCAGCCAACCGCTCGACCAGATCGCATCTGACAGCGTGGAGACCGAGCGCATAGGAGCGCTGCTCGGCCTGTTCCTTGAGCCCGACCTGGAGACCCAGGAGGCGGGCGAGGATCTCACCGGCCGTGCGAGCCTCTTGCGAGACGACTTTCGGTTGGCCGTGATGGCAGGCAAACAGGCCCCAGAGCTGCTCCTCACGAAGGATAGAGAAGGAGAGAGAAGCGGCCACGCCCATGTTGCGGAGGTATTCGAGGTGCACGGGAGAGGTGGCACGAAGCGCGCAAAAGCTCATATCCACGGGACGGCCGGTGATCGGATTAAGCGGCGGCAGGAGCGGTACGGGAGCAGCATTCACGTCGGCAGTCAGCCGGAACGGATTCCTGAGATAGAGCTGGCGAGCCTGCGCGGGGATGTCCGATGCCGGGTAATGGAGTCCCAAGTAGGGCTCGAGTTCCTTTTTTCTGGATTCCGCGATGACGGAGCCATGGCCATCGGGATGGAACTGGTAGACCATGACGCGGTCGAAGCCAGTGAAATCGCGGAGACGTTCGGCAGCACATTGACAGAACCCAATCAGACTCTCGATGGAATCAAGCTCAGCCGCTGTTCGTCGCAGGGCTGCGTGGAGCTCGGCTGCGACATGAGAGTCTTCCTCACGACGCTCCTCGAGTTCCATCACGAGAATACCGTCGGAGCGATGGGCGGCGACCACCCAGGCGACGGGCGCGCCGGACTGACGAAGCCGCATGAGATAACGAGGCGACGCTTCCCGGGAGGCCGGGAGCACCTGAGTCTGCAAGAGCGCGAGGTCCTCAGGCAGGAACAGATCGGCAAGGGTCATGCCAAGGATGGATGTCCCCTGGACGCCCAGGGCCTTTGCCGCATTTTCACTGGCCTGAACGATTGCCAGTTCGGGCTCTTGCAGTGTGAGCAAAATTCCGTGCGGCTGGATGGATCCCGGGATGTGAATGGGTTCACGGTCGCAGCTGGTAAGGTCGACTGAAGTTGACAAGAAAGACTCGGCACTTCGATTTTAACGGGATGACAGAAATGGGCGCCGACTGCGCTTTATCAACATGCAAAAATGAGAGTTGACCGAGACTCTGGTGCAAATTCGCGGGAGTGAAGCGGCGGCTCCGCGACTGCCGGTCTGGCTGCGAAAGGGACGCACTCACTTCGAGTCAGTCCATTTATTGAAGCGCGATTTGCGTGAGCGGCGATTGCACACGGTTTGTGAGTCGGCTCGCTGCCCGAACATTCACGAGTGCTTTCATCGGGGCGCGGCGACGTTCATGATTCTGGGCAATCTTTGCACGCGGGGCTGTGGCTTCTGTTCGGTGCCGAAGGCATCGCCATCGAAGAAAGAGTTTTCTCTGGATGTCGAGGAACCGCGGCATGTTGCCGAGATGGCGGAGGAGATGCGGCTGCGGTATGTCGTGATCACATCGGTGAACCGGGACGATCTTCCGGATGGCGGGTCGATTCACTTTGCGGAAACGGTGCGCCAGGTGAGACGCGCGCTCCCGGAAGCTAAGGTAGAGGTACTGACACCTGACTTTTGCGGAGATCTGGAGGCGGTGGCGCGTGTGTTGGATGCCGGCCCGCATGTTTTCAATCACAACATGGAGACGGTTCAGCGACTCTACCGCCGTGTTCGTCCGCAAGCGGATTATCAGCAGTCTTTGCGCGTTTTAGAGTTCGCGAAGCAGTACCGGCCGCAAGCATTGACGAAGTCCGGACTGATGGTGGGGCTGGGGGAGACGGTGGAGGAAGTACGGGCGCTGTTACGTGACCTTCGGACGCAGCATGCGGATGTTGCCACTATTGGCCAGTACTTGCAGCCGACGCGGCGAAATCTGCGGGTGGCCGAGTTTGTGACGCCGGACCAGTTTGACGCATATCGGGATTACGGACTATCGATCGGATTCCCGATGGTCTTTAGCGGGCCGTTTGTCCGTTCGTCTTACATGGCGGACAAGGTCAGCGAAGAAGCTTCCGCGCGTGA
>CBAAAA010000400.1:0-4813 GCA_964658695.1 uncultured Solirubrobacteraceae bacterium
CGTCAGCGGTGAGGTGACGTTCGAAGAAGAGGCTGGACTGCAGGAACTGGGCGCGCTGGCTAAGCCAGTGGTGCCGGGCGAGGCACTCGACGAGGATGCCCGCGGTTGGGGTGGTGGGTTGGTGTTCGTCGCGGAGCGCCAAGCGTAGAGCTTCCCAGACTTCGGCGTCTTCGTGTTTGAGGATGCGGAAGGCGCCTCCGCAGAAGCCGTGTTTGAAGTGGTTCAGGGAGGCAGCGGCTTTGCCTTCTTCGGTGACGGGTCCAGTGGAATGTTTGGCGTTTTCGCGATTGGCTTCGATCTGAGCGGCGCTGGTGGTGGGCATTGGTTGGGTACTCCTTTTGGTTTGAAATGGAAAGCGCCGGGGAGCGTGGATGGCGCTTCCCGGCGCTCTTCTGGCAAGCTATAGGAGTAGCATGGCGGTTTAGGGTGGCTGCGGTAAGTAGTTGATTCTGTTGGGAAGATGGCTTGTGACTGACATTTGTGTGTGCAAATGTTTCGGGCGAGTAGTCGAAACGTTAGCGACGGTTGAGCGCGGGCATCAGGTGCTTTATCTGAAGGCGTAGGTGGCGCCTACGGTGAGTTGAAAAGAGTTCTTCTTAAACCCGGGCGGGGGGTCATTCAAGAAGTTCTCCAGCGCGCCGACGGTAAAGCCGATGCGGTGATAAACGGGGAAAGTCACGCCGGTGCTGGCGATGGCGGTGTAGTCCGAGGTGTTGTTCCAGCTGGGGGTGATGCTTCCCTGCTCGTTCCACAGGATGCCGTGGGCGAATTTGCGGGTGTAAGTTTCGCCGAACACTGAGCCGACCAGGCTGTTGCCGGGACCTGCCTCGAACTTCTGGTTGATGTAGTTCATGCTGACCTTGATGTCGAACTCCTGGACGGCACTCTTGAGCACGACATAGCCGATGCCGCCGCCGTAATTCTGCTGCAGTTCCAGGCCTTGGGAGAAGCTGTGATCGAGCGCGGCGCTTGCAAAGACGAACAAGCGCGGCGAGAGATACCGGTCTTGTTCTGCGTCGAAGTGTGTCAGAGAAGTTTTGATCTCTGGCGTTCCAGGTTCAGTGAGCTTACTGTAAGCCTCATTGAAATTGACGATTGTTCTGCTGGTAGTGCCAAGCCATGCGACGTCCGGGACCGCTCGCACCATATTCAACGCACCGGTGAACGTTTGATTTTTCTGGGTAGCTTCGGTGAGCGAGATGCCGCCGGTAGCGCCGCCAGCCCAGCCCTTCAGGAAACTGGTAGGACGAAATGCACGGTTGAATGCAGCCTGATCGACCAGATCCGCGACGTTCGCGACGGGGATCGGCTGTGAGGAGGGTGAAGGCTGTGTGGTCTGGCCTAACGAAAGCTTCTGATCTTCGACCGATACAGTGCCGACGGGCACGGAGGCTGCGTCCTGCTTTGTCTTTAGGTTTACGTTCTTCTGGATGGCAGCGAACTTTTGAGAAGAGTGCAGTTCTTTTATTTTGCTCCAATCGACGGACACTTCTCCCAGGATGTCGCTCTTGAACTTGACAGTGGACCCGGTAGATTGCTCCAGATGTCCGATGACTTTTTCTCCGTCGTTGAGGACCATGACGTCGGGTTCAGGCGGAGCGGGCGTTTGCGAATAGGCGGTAGTTGCAGCAGCGAATAAGAGCAACGAATAAAACCAGCGACTAAAAAGTTTAAACAATGGCGATCTCCTCCGTTCAGGATAGACGTAGACGTTCGGTCTTAGAGGACCGCGGATGATTTATCCTTTGATTAGTGAGAAAGCGTTCCGGCCAAATGAAGCGATGGTGAACCATCCGCGGGGGCGTGGACGTCCAAACGGTGTGAGCACCGCAGCAGCGTTCTCCCGGCACATCAGCCGCGCGCCCGAGACGGCCAAGTTTCTGCGCAGGGCAGCTCCCGCATTCTTTCGCGAGATTGCTAAGGATTACTCGCGCGAAAGTCTTCCCGCACCTCATCACCCGAAGCTGGCATTGTGGCCGGACACTGGATTACATGCGGCTTGGTTTGGACACAGCACGGTTCTGCTGAAGCTGAACGGATTTACGATTCTCACGGACCCGGTATTCAGCAGCCGCGTTGGCTTGCGCGTGGGCCCACTCACGGTTGGCATCAAAAGACTGGTTGAGGTATCTTCCAAGATTATCGAGCTACCGACGGTGGACCTGATACTGCTGTCGCATGCGCACATGGACCACTTCGATCTACCGAGCCTGCGCCAGCTTGAGAACAGGAAGACGACGATAGTGACTGCCGTGCGTACTTCCGATCTTCTGCGGTCGAGCCGCTATGCGGTGGTCCATGAGCTGCATTGGAACGAATCCGTTCAGGTTGGACCAGCGACGATTCGCGCCTTTGAGGTCAATCACTGGGGTGCTCGCATGCGCAGCGATGTGTACCGGGGCTATAACGGCTACCTGGTGGAGTGCGGAGGGCATCGTGTCGTCTTCGGCGGAGACACGGCATTTACAGATTCGTTCTCGTTATTGAAATCGGAGAAGCGGATTGATTTAGCTGTGATGCCGATCGGGGCGTATGATCCCTGGATCCGGGTGCACTGCAATCCGGAACAGGCGGCGATGATGGCGACTCGGGCCGGTGCGGAATATATTCTGCCGGTGCATCATAAGACATTCCAGCTAAGCCGTGAGCCTAGCAATGAACCATTGGAACGGTTGATTGCAGCGGCAGGTTCGTCGCCGGATCGTATTTGTCTGCACGATATAGGCGGAGAATTTCACTTGTAAACGAGTGATGCCCGAGAGTGGATTGAAGCGAAGGCTCATGATATGAACCCAATCCTACTTTCGCGTTGATCCGCGCAATGTCCTGGAAAAACATCTTATAATCTTGTGCGATGGTCGTTAGCCGTGACTCGATGCGGTCTAACCGCTTCTCGATGCCGCGTGACTGCCACACCATCACAACGATGTTCGTCAACATTGCCAGAAGATACCAAATACCGGCACGTGTATGGCGATATATGATTGCTGGCCGGTCATCGTTGTTATTTCCCTGCGTAGCGCCGTCGATTATCCTTTATCCTGCCACAAGCCTTACGGCATGTGCCCCCGCCGCTACTGCTTTGATGCGGCGTTGTTGGAATTGGTGTTCTGGCTGGTGTTAACCGGAGGAGGCGGCGCGCCATCCGGAGCTGGGGCGGCATTCGGTTCGCGGGTGAGATGCAAGACGAACGGCGTGATTTCGAACGGCAGCTTTTCCTTGGCGGAAAGGAGAGCGACGTTGTGCGCCTTCATCATGTGCAGCTCGTCATTCCAGGGATTCATGCGGACGCGAGAGCCGAGCGGCAGGGCGGCTACCTGATCGATGTTCCGCACCTGCAGTTCGGGAGCGATGTCCATCAATCCGGAGAGCCGGGTATCTTTCTTGCCATCAGCCATTCTGTTGCCGAGGAGCGGCCGAACCAAGTGAGGAACATCGTCGCCGCGAGCAGAGAGCATGCGCAGGAATAGCCCAACCCGGGAAAGCTGGTCTTTATAAGGTGAGTTCTTCAGGATGACCATGGCCTTCTCGTCGGCAGCGGCCTCTTCTTCTTTGTCACGACGTACTTTGATGTTCTTCAAAACCTGGGGGTCGTCGAACATCAAGCGATCGGTAAAGGCATAAGTGGTGTTGACTTCATGTCCGAGAACGATGTGCGCGAGTTCGTGAGCGATGACGGCAGCGAGGGAAGCTTCGTCGGGAAGTACGTCGATGAGCCCACGGCTAATCAGAATTGTATGACCGACCGGAGCCGATTCGAGCGGCGTGGTGAGAAGGATGCGCGTTCTGACGCCCAAGTCTGACGGGATGTTATTGGTGACGATCAGGTTGTTGAGCACGTCATCCAGCACGTGGTCCACTTCGCCCTTTGGGGAGACTAAGCCGGCGGTCTGGAGACGTTCGAGAATGTTGTCTTCCGCCTGACGTTGGAAAAGCCGGCGCTGTTGCAGAGGAGAGTTATCAACGTCAGCCGCTTCGCTTTGATCCTTCACGCCTTCCGGGACGTCGACGGTGAGGTTGGTAAAGGCCTCTTCAGTCTTCTCCTTCTGTGTTTCGTAGTCCCAGAGTCGAGTCTGAGCACGGAAAGCGGGAGTTTTCAGAGGCGCCGGGCCGTGCGAAGTTTCCTGAGTATAGATGTATGAGGGGAGCCACAAGCCGGGGCCGGCATTGACGCGCCAGGAATCGAAGTGGGAATGCTTGTGATCGCGAACCGGAACATAGACGCCGTTGAAACGGACGACGTTGTAGCCCTCGTCTTCTATCCAGATGCGGCCTTCAAAGCGGTCATGGCCCGAGTTCTTCAGCGGATAGACATCAGCGACGACGCAACGGACATCACCCAGGAATTCACGCCGGACATATTCAAAGTTGTAGTGTGCACGATCGAAACCGGATTGATCGACAAACATCATGTAAGCGAAGCCGCGGGGGAAGTATTGGCGGGTGACGGTGGAGGCCATCATCTGCGGAATTTTTTTGATGCCGGTTGGCAGAGGGATGAAGGAATCGTCAGCGATGCCGTTCTTCATGTCCAGCTTTCCGAGGAAGTAACGGTCACTCTTGGGAACGACGCCCAGATCCTCGTCACTCTTGACTTCCTGGATGTAGGTTTCGATGACAGGCGCTTTTTCCTTGAGCTTGCTCACCAGAATCCGCTCGCGGTTGATGGCTCGGTCGACAACGTCGTCGAAGTTGGAGACCTGGGTAGTGGGCTCAGTCTGTTCGAAGGCCTTCTGGAAGTTTTTGCTGTTGCCTTGGGGCGACGCCGGAGCCTGCGCAAGGGAGAAATGAGTACAGAATGCTCCCAAAATTA
>CBAAAA010000401.1:0-378 GCA_964658695.1 uncultured Solirubrobacteraceae bacterium
CACTGCGCTTCTCCGCACCCGTACTTGGCGCCGGTCAGGTGAAGAGTGTCCCGCAGGATGCCGAGAAGCGGAGTGTCGCCGTTCGCCTCGACTGTGTGGCGCGTTCCGTTGACGTCGATCGTAAAGCTTTCCATAATGCCAGTGTTCACTTGATGGTATACACCAGCTACGCCGAACGGCTAGAATGTCCTCATCCTGCAGCCTCTTAAAAAGCTCTCGCTCACGTCCTGGATCTTCATTGCACTGCTGATCGGCATCGGGGTTGGCGTGTTCTTTCCGCATTTCGCGCAGAACCTCGCTCCCGTCAGTAACATCTTCCTGCGCCTGATCAAGTCGATCGTAGGCCCACTGCTGTTCGGCACGCTGGTGTATGGCATC
>CBAAAA010000401.1:388-4813 GCA_964658695.1 uncultured Solirubrobacteraceae bacterium
GCATCTCTTCTGCCGGCGAACTGAAGACGATGGGACGCATCGCACTGAAAGCGATCACGTACTTCGAGGTCGCGACCACGCTGGCGCTGGTGATCGGACTCACGGTGGTCAACGTCATGCAGCCCGGGCGGGGCCTGTCGCTGGCAGGCGAGAGCGCCTCGGGAGTGCCTGCGCTCGCTAAGCCGGTGTCCCTGACCAGCGTTCTGGAGCATGCGGTTCCCGCCAACATTTTCGAAGCGCTGACGCAAGGCGATGTGCTGCAGATGGTGGTTTTCTTTTTTCTTTTTGGAGCGGCATGCTCCGCCATCGGACCAAAAGCGCAGCCGGTGGTGACCTTTGCGGCGGCGGTGGCGGAGGTGATGTTCCGATACACAAAGTACGTCATGTATTTAGCTCCGTTTGGGGTCGGGGCGGCGATTGCAGTGACCATTGGCGCAAAGGGGGTGGGCGTGCTTTTCAGCCTCGGCAAGCTGGTGGGCAGTCTGTATCTGGCCGAGGCGATTTTCGTTGGTTTGGTGCTGGGAGGCGTGCTTACTTTGGCGGGTGTGCCATTACGCCGCTTCTTTCTGGCCGCGCGGCAGCCCTTTCTGCTGGCATTTTCGACGGCATCGAGCGAAGCCGCGCTCCCGCTGGCTCTCGAGAATATGGAGCGCTTTGGCATTCCGAAACACATCGTCGGCTTTGTCCTGCCGACCGGATACAGCTTCAACCTGGATGGGTCCACTTTGTATCTGGCGCTGGCATCGGTGTTCGTCGCACAAGCGGCAGGCGTGCATATGCCGCTGGGAATTCAAATCACCATGATGTTGACGCTGATGCTGACCAGCAAGGGTGTCGCGGCGGTTCCGCGCGCCGGGCTGGTGATCCTCGCTGGAACGCTGACCACGTTCAACCTGCCGAAGGAGGGCATCGCGCTAATTCTCGGAGTAGATGCACTGATGGACATGTGCCGGACGTCCGTCAATCTGCTGGGGAACTGTGTTGCGACGGCGGTGATTGCGCGCTGGGAAGGCGTCGCTCTTTCTGAAGTCGGGCCGGAGCCGGAGCTGGTGGAAAGCGAAGCGTAGTTGGCGATAGGACAATAGCGGTATCCATGTCCGCATTTCGCTTCGAGGTCCAGGCAACGTGTGCGCAAACCGGTGCGCGAGCCGGCCTGATCCACACGGCTCATGGGACGATCGAGACCCCGGTGTTCATGCCGGTCGGCACGCAGGGAACGGTAAAGGCTCTGACGCCGCGCGATCTGGAGAACGATCTGGACGCCAAGATCATCCTCGGCAACACGTATCATCTTTTTCTGCGCCCCGGGCATGAACGGATTGAGCGGATGGGCGGACTGCACCGCTTCATGGCGTGGCCGCGGGCGATCCTCACCGATTCGGGTGGGTTTCAGGTCTTCAGTCTGGATACGCTGCGCAAGGTCACGGACGAGGGGGTGCTGTTTCGTTCCCACCTGAACGGCGATCCGCATCTTTTTACGCCGGAGAGCACGGTGGATGTGCAGCTGGCGCTGGGCAGCGACATCATGATGGTGCTCGACGAGTGCCTGGCGTATCCGGCTTCGCACGCGGAGGCGCTGCAATCGATGCACAGGACGCTCCGCTGGGCGCGAGCGGGTTGGGAACACTATCGCAGGCGTGAGAAGGGCTTCGACTGCGCGTTGTTTCCGATTGTGCAAGGTTCCATGTACCCGGACTTACGGATCGCCTGCGCTGAGGCTCTGATGGAGCTGGATGCTCCCGGTTATGCCATTGGCGGGCTCTCGGTGGGCGAGCCGCGTGAACTCAGCCAGGAGATGACGGCGATTACCGCTCCGATGCTTCCGGCGGATAAGCCGCGTTATGTGATGGGCGTCGGCATGCCGGAAGAATTGCCGCAGTATGTGGCTCACGGGGTGGACATGATGGACTGTGTGCTGCCGTCGCGCAACGCCCGCAATGGATACCTGTTTACATCGGCCGGGAAAGTAGTCATCAAGCAGGCGCAATACGTGGAAGATCGGAGTCCGCTCGACCCGGCTTGCTCCTGCTACACTTGCCGGACCTTTACGAAAGCATATTTGCGGCATCTGTTTCAGGCGGGAGAAATTCTGTTTTCGATGCTTGCCACATTGCACAACATACGCTATTACCTTGACATTATGCGCCGAATCAGGCAGGCTATTTTGCTTGGGAAGTATCCGGAATTCTTAGCTTCCCTGCAGTCCGCTACGGCTGTGGAAAGCGGCGACTAGCCGTTGAATAAGCCGCGTCTGCGCTATCCTTCCGAATAGTTCAACCAGCGTACGGGTGTATTGAGCCGGACGCCATTGGAACTCAATTGACTCAGGAGCTTTATGTTGTTCTCATTTCTGCTACTGCAGGCTGCGCCCGGCGGCGCCGATTCGTTCATCAAAGGCCTGCTGCCGATCGTGCTGATGGTCGCGATCTTCTACTTTCTGGTGTTTATGCCGATGCGGCGTCAGCAGAAGAATACGAAGGAGATGATCAAGACCCTGCAGAACGGGCAGACGGTACTTACTTCGGGCGGTATCATCGGCACCATTGTGGCCGTCAACGATGATACGCTTATACTGCGAATTAAGCCGGATAACCTGAAAATCCAGGTCGCGCGAAGCGCCATCACAAGCCTGGTAAACGCGGATGAGCAGGGGGGTAAGAAGTAAATGCCCGAGGGTTCAGGATCAACGCTGAAACCGAAATACAAGCGCGAGATTTAAGCAGAGAGCTATCAGGCTGGAAGTATATTCATGAACCGTCATCTTCGTTTCAAATTCATCTTCATCGTTGCGGTGATACTGGCTTGCATTTTCGGCATCATCGGGTTTCCAAAAAACGCGGCCGAGCTTTCGGAGAATTTCCATCGCAACATTCATCTCGGACTGGATCTGCGGGGCGGTACTTACCTGGTTGTCCAAGTGCAGCAGCAGGATGCGTTTAACAGCGAGGCTTCGACCCGCGCCGATGCGTTAAAAGAAGCTTTGAAGAAGGCCGGCGTTCAGTACGCGGACGTCGACATTACCGAAGCGCATTCCCTACAGGATGCGACACATGTTGCGATCCAGGTCAAAGGCGTTCCGGCGACACAGTCCGGAGCCTTGCGAAGCGTGATTAATGAACAGTTTGCCACCTGGCTGCTCACACCGGTGAACGCCACCGACTACCGGCTGACGCTGCGGCCGTCCGACGCACTCAAGATGTGGCAGGACGTTCTGGTGCAAACGAAGAACACCATGGACAAGAAGATCAACGCGCTGGGGTTGAGCGAGGCGAGCGTGCAGCAGCGCCGCGAGGACGTGGATTCTCAGTTACTGGTGCAGATGCCGGGCGTGGACGATCCTGCTCGTGTGAAGCAGATCATTCAGACCGCGGCGAAACTGGAGCTTTACGACGTGAAGGGCGGCCCGTATCAGAGCAGGGAAGAGGCGCTGGCACAGAACAACGGGGTTCTTCCGATGGGTACAAAGCTGATCGGCAGTGCAGGCGCTTCGGCTAACGGCAAGGGCGGCGGGGTCTACCTGGTGACTCGCACCCCGGTGGTTCGCGGGCCGGATATCCGGGATGCGCGTCCGCAGCAGGGGCAGCTTCCCAATACCTGGGATACCGAGTTTGTGTTGAGCCAGGATGCGGCCCGACACTTCTCCGCGTACACGGCGGCTAACATTGGGAACCGGCTGGCGATTGTTCTGGACGGCAAAGTTCTGGAAGCGCCCAGTATCCGAAATCAAATTAATGACCAGGGGGTGATTGAAGGAGCGGGTACCCAGGAAGAGGCTTCTGACCTTTCTTTAAACTTGAAAGCCGGAACGCTCCCGGCCAGTGTGATTTTTCTTCAGGAAAACACTGTTGGGCCATCGCTGGGCGCCGATTCGATTCGTTCTGGATTCATTGCGGGTATCGCCGGCGTGTTGGCCGTCATTGTCGCGATGCTGATCTACTACAAAAGAAGCGGCATCAACGCTACCCTCGCACTGATCCTGAACGCCATCATCCTGATTGCGTGTCTGAGCTACTTTGACGCGGTACTCACCCTGCCGGGCATAGCCGGTATCATCCTTACGATCGGTATGGCGGTCGATAGTAACGTTCTGATCTTCGAACGAATCCGGGAAGAACTACGGGCCGGTAAGGCAATCATTCCGGCGGTGGATTCGGGATTTGGCAAAGCAATTCTGACCATCATCGACACGCACGTGACAACGGTGGTTTCCTGCGCCATTCTCTTTTTGTTCGGCTCTGGCCCTGTTAAGGGTTTCGCGGTGACATTGGTGATTGGTCTGATTGCAAATGTATTCACCGCAGTGTTTGTGTCTAAGTTTATCTTTGACTGGGAGCTGTCGCGGCCGAAGCCCGTCACGGAATTAAGTATTTAGCCGGTCAGTAAAGTAGCCCGGTCCGTAAAGAAAGAATGATCGCTGTAGAATTG
>CBAAAA010000402.1:0-4792 GCA_964658695.1 uncultured Solirubrobacteraceae bacterium
TTTATTGGCGAACGGCTCACTCACAATCGCAAAATCACCGGTCGGCAATTGCTTCAGAATGGCGTCGCGATCCTCACCAGGAAGGAAGCGTGTTGCAGCGGAATTTCGCACCGAGCTTGCTTCTCCGCCCGCCAGCGTCGCCGGCAGTCCCTCATAAGTAATCGGGTAAGCGCGAAAACGGTCGACGGAAGCCACACCGTCTATCCGCTGAATGTTGTCGGCGATATTCGCATCGAGAGTAGGATGCCGGTCTGCCGCCGCCGAGCCAGCCGGGCGCAAGTAGAAGTCCGCCTTCAGTTGGTTGTCCATCCAGAGCGCCACCGTCTCGCGAAAACTTCCGACCATAATGCCGACGCTGGCAGTCATCGCCACCGCAGTCGCCAGCGCCGCCGTTAAGACAGAAGTCCTTCCCAGCGACCCGCGAAGAGAGCGCATCGCAAGCAGCGCTTCTACACCAACCAGTTTTTCCAAAAGCCGGTCGCTCGCTGTCGCGAACCAGGCCACCAGATTCGGTATCAGTAATGATGTCCCGCCCACCAGCAGCAGCACTGAAAAGTAAGCAAAGACGGGCTGCCCATGAATGGCAGGCAGCCTGGCAAGGAGCCCCGCAAGCAGCAGCCCGCCAACTGACCAAAATACCGAGGTCCGCGACCTCCGTGCGGCGACGTATTCCTCCCGCCCGCGAGCCATCGCTTCCACCGGAGCTATCCGCGAAGCCTCCCACGCCGGCCCGAGCGAGGCCAGCAGCGATACCGCGAAACCAATGCCCACGCCATTCAACATCGCCCCAAGCGTCAGTTGAATGGGTGCGGATTGACTCGTCACATACAGCGATTCAACCGTGCTACCGACCAGCTTGACGGCTAAAATCGCCATCAGCCGGCCAATCAAAATACCGGCGCCACTGCCAATCACCGCAAAGAACAATGCTTCCGCCAGGAAGGCGCCCAGAATCAGTCCCTTGGTTCCGCCCAGCGCACGAACTACCCCAATCTCATTCCGCCTTCGAACCACGGAAATGGAGATCGTGTTGTAAATCAGAAACGCTGCCACCAGCAGAGCGATATAACTGAGCACGTGCAGATTCCACCGAAACGCCGACAGCATCTTGCGGTTTTCGTCCGTCCTCGCTCCTCTCGGCTGGACGCTGACGCTGTGCGGCAGTTCGCGCTCCAGCAGCGCCCGCCACTCCTCCAACGTGCGGTTGTGTGGAACCGTGGCGGTGATGCTGTCCAGGCGTCCGCCTTTCCCGGTCACCTTCTGAGCCAACCCGATATCCGCCACAATGACATTGTCTTCGCCCACTTGCCCTGCCCGCGTGGGAACCAGACCAGCGACTGTAAACTCGCGCATGGAATCATTGATGAGCAGGCGTACATGCTGGCCTTCCCGCAAACCTAGCCTGGTTCCCACCCAGATTGGGTTGCCTGCAGCCAGATCTAAAGCGGCGCTGTCCGGATCACGTCGTTGATTGAACGGACCCTCTTCGCTCTGTCCCCCGATCAGATCCAGCCCGATGAAGGGCACCGCTTCTCCCTTGCCGTCGATGGAAGCAAAATCCTCAATACGCGGAGTAAAGGTAAACGGATAAGGGAGCCGCACCAGTTTGCCTAAGAGCTCTTCGTCGATGCCCCCCGCGGCACTGATCTCCAGATCGCTTGTGCCGGCCAGAGATTCGAGAGACGAATGAAAACTGCCGGCAGCCGATTGCCCCGCGAGGTCAATCGCAATCACCACGCCCACTCCCAGCGCGACGGCGAGAATCGTCAACCCGGTGCGGAGCGGTTCACGCCAGAGCGGGCGCACCACCAGCCGCACGAACAACAGCCAGACTGACATCATCGTGGAACGCTTACTTCCACCAGCCGTCCATCCCGCAGGTGAATCACCTTATCCACAGCCGACGTGCTTTCAGCGCTGTGTGTCGCCATCACGACGGCCGCTCCCCGCTCATCGGCGATGCGGCGCAGTAGCTTCAGCACGATTTCACCAGTCGCAGTATCCAGATTTCCAGTAGGCTCATCTGCCAGGATCACTCTTGGATTCTTCACCAGCGCACGAGCGATGGCCACCCTCTGTTGCTGGCCGCCCGATAGCTGATGCGGCAAACGCCCGGCATATTGTTCCATGTCAATCCAGCTCAATCGCTCGAGCGCCGCCTCGCGAGCATCCGGGCTTCTTGCCAGCAGCATCGGTAACTCGACGTTCTCAACCACCGTGAGCGTATGCAGAAGCTGAAACGATTGAAAGATAAAGCCAACCTTCTCGCGCCGCAAACGGGTCAGCTCCGCATCGTTCAAGCGGCTTGTCACCTGCCCGTCGATACGCACTTCGCCGGAACTGGGGAAGTCCATCGCTCCACACAGATTGAGGAGCGTCGACTTTCCGCAGCCGCTTCGTCCCACTAAAGCCACAAACTCACCACTCAGGACGGAAAGGGAAACATCCCTCAGCGCCATTACCGGCGAACTTGCTTCGCCGTAGAACTTACTGGCGTTGTCTATCTCCAGTAATGACATACATTCATCAGAATCCTATGGTGACAGAGCCGGCGTGATTCTTTCGCCTCCCGACTCTGTCGCGCCCAGCTAAACTCGAAGATGCTTGGCAAACATACTGGTCACCGGCGGCGCCGGATACATCGGATCCCACACGCGTTACTTTCTTGAACAGCGCGGCCACACCGTGATTGTTGTGGATAACTTGAAGCGGGGCTACAAACAAGTGGTTCCGGAGGGATCGCTCCGGGAACTTAACCTACAGGACACGGACAAGCTCACCGCTCTCCTGGAGAAGGAAAAGGTCGAGGCGGTGGTTCACTTTGCTGCCTATATATCCGTGGGCGAATCGACACAGCGGCCCGAGTTATATTTCAGTAACAATACTGCTGGCTCTTTGTCGCTCTTCGACGCTATGTTACGGGCCGGTGTCAATCGCGTCGTGTTTTCCTCTACGGCCGCGGCCTATGGCATTCCGCAGCATGTTCCCATCACGGAAGATCAGCCCTTTGCGCCAATCAATCCGTATGGCGACTCCAAGGTAATGACCGAAAAGATCCTGGAATGGCTGGACCGGTATCGTGAATTCCGCAGCATTCGTTTACGCTATTTCAATGCCTGCGGAGCAAGTCCCGAAGCCGGGCTCGGCGAGATGCACGACCCGGAAACGCACCTCATCCCGCTGATTCTCCGCGCCGTGCAGACCGGTACGCCTGTGACTCTGTTCGGGGATGATTACCCGACGCCGGACGGCACCTGCATCCGCGACTATATCCACGTCAGCGACCTGGCCGAAGCACACATATTTGCAGTGGAGCACCTTTTGAAAGGAGGCGCGTCCGATGTGTTTAATGTCGGAACCGGGGAAGGTCATTCCGTGAAGGAAGTACTCGCCTCGGTCGAACGGGTGACTGGAAAAAAGGCGCCGTTCACCATGGGGCCTCGGCGTGAAGGCGATCCCCCCAGCCTGGTCGCCGACTCTTCAAAACTGCAGTCCACACTGGGGTGGAAGCCAAAGCGCGCGGATCTGGACAGGATCATCAGCGATGCCTGGCAGTTTGCAAGCCGATCGGTCAGGCCGATAGAACATTAGCACGCGCCGCGGAAGTAAAACCCGGGAAGATACTCTTGAGATCCCGGTTGCCTAACTGCTTCGCAACCACCTCACAGAGCACCGACCGGAAATCGGTGGTAACCATTAAATCCCGCTCTTCGTAAAGGCGTTCTCTGTCGAGCCCCGGCCAGTTGCCGTACACCTTCCCTCCCCGCACAGCGCCGCCCACTACAAACATCACATTGGCATGCCCATGGTCCGTTCCTCTGTCACCGTTCTCCTTTACTGTGCGACCGAATTCCGACATCGTCACCACCGTGATGTCGGCCATTCGGTCGCCCATGTCCTGCGAGAAAGCCGCTAGCGAGTCGCCGAAATCGTGGAGCAGATTAGCAAGCTGGCCTATGTGCGGCTCGGCACCCGCCTCGTTCACATGGGTATCCCAGCCTCCGACATCTGTAAACGCCACTTCCAGCCCGACGTCCGCTTTAATCATCCGGGCTATCTGCGATAAACTCTGCCCCAGGCGTCCATTCGGGTAACGCACGCCGTTCGCAGGAGTATAAGGACGCTTCTGAATCGATTGCATCAGCTTGATCGCATCGAACGTTTCGCGACCCGTTCCATTCAACACCTGATCGGCTGTCGTTCCGTACATGCTTTCGAATGTGTTTGCCGCTCGTACGTCCTTCACTTGAAAGTCGTTGCTGTTCTGAATGGCCAGCGCGCTGTTCTTCCCACGCAGCGTACGAGGTAAGTCGGCACTCAAACTGACGGCGCGCACCGGAGACGATGCTGGTTCCGGCAGCATCGCGCGATTCAGCCAGCCATCGTTTGTGGCCTTCAAGCCCGGCGTTCCAGACTCCATATAATCTTGCGCGTCAAAGTGCGAACGCGTCGGATCCGGCGAACCGACCGCCTCCACAATGGCGAGTTGCTGCTTGTCCCACAAAGGCTTTAGAGAGTGCAGCGCAGGATGCAGGCCAAAATGCCCGTCCAGATCGATGGCGCTCTTTTCCGATCCATTGGGACGCGGAATTGCAATGCTGGGCCGGGCCGCATAGTAAGCCGCTTCTCCATGCGGCACCACTACATTCAAGCCATCCACTGCCCCACGCTGAAAAATGGCGATCAGAATCTTCTTGCGCGCACCCGGTGCATCTCTTGCAAATACCGCGCGCGACAGCCACGTAGGCACCGATCCAACGCCTGCCATTGCCACTGCGGAACTCTTTAAAAA
>CBAAAA010000403.1:0-4769 GCA_964658695.1 uncultured Solirubrobacteraceae bacterium
TCGAAAGCACAATGCTGCGGCGCCGCAGGCGGCGTATAGTGCTCGCGGGTGATCCCTTCCGGCCCGACAATCACCATCTCTCCCGCACCCACATCGCCGATGTAGGTGGCGTTGATCAGGTCGAAAGCGCAAGTCTCAGACGCAAACACGGTGGCCACACTGCCATCGGGAAGCTCCAGACGACCCATCGCCAAAGGCCTGAATCCGTATGGATCACGCGCCACGATCACCCGGTCTTCTGATAGAAACACCAGCGAAAAAGCGCCTTCAATCTGCAGCAGAGCATCCCGGAGAGCGCCCGCCAGCGTTCGTTCCCGCGAGCGAGCCACCAAATGCAAAATGACCTCGGTATCGCTGGTCGACTGAAAGATCGATCCATCTTCTTCCAGATAGCGCCGCAGTTCGATCGCATTGGTCAGATTGCCGTTATGCGCCACGGCTACTTGCCCCTTGCTACAGGCCACCGAAAGCGGTTGAGCATTGCGGAGCGACGTGTCTCCCGCCGTCGAATAGCGCGTATGCCCGATGGCCATGTCGCCTGGCAGCTCGTTCAGGACCGCTGGTGTGAAAATGTCAGCCACGTGGCCCATGCGGCGCACATGATGAATCTTCCTGCCGTCACTGGTCGCGATTCCCGCGCTCTCCTGTCCGCGATGTTGCAACGCATGCAGACCCAGGTACGTCAGATTGGCAGCTTCACCATGTCCAAATATGGCAAAAACGCCACATTCCTCGTGAAGCTTATCGAACGGATCTTCAGTAAAGCTCTGACAAGACTCGGCTTGGCTCAAGGGTATCGGTAACTCCTGCGGGGGAGGCGCAAATTCACACCAGCACGGGATCTTGCAGGAGATTCACCAGGCCCGTGTCCCAGAGTCTCTCCAACTCCTCGATCCGACAGTCGACCAGGACTGTATTCTGGTTTCGAACCACTAGGCTCGCTTCAAGTGTAACCCCAATCGTCACACTTTCGATATCGTTCTTTCGTGCAACTGCAATCACCGCTTCCGGATCGGCCGTGCTCACCAGGATTCGCGATGGACCCTCGTGAAAGAGCAGCAGCTCGGCCGGCAAATCGGAGTTCAGGTCAATACTGGCGCCTACGCGGTTCTTTCCGAAAGAAGCTTCCGCCAGCGCGATCCCTAAACCGCCCTTACTGAGATCGTGGGCCGATTCCACCAGCTTCCCGCGAACCAGCTCGCGGATACTCTGTTGCACACGCAGCTCATAAGCCATGTCCAGATGAGGCGGTTTGCCCCACAGGGTGTCCAGAATGACTTTTGCGTATTGGGTACCGCCGAACTCCTGTTCCGTTGCGTTCCCAAGTCCGCCCAACAAGATGACGGTTCTCCCGGGTGTCTGAAAGTGAATCGGTGGTGGAATCGTACTGGGCATTGTTCCGACGATCCCCACCACCGGAGTCGGAAAGATCGGCATCCCAAGCGTCTCGTTATAAAGGCTCACGTTACCGCCAGTGACCGGGGCTTCAAAGAAGCGGCAGGCTTCGGCCAGACCTTCGATCGATTCCACCAGTTGGGCCATAATTTCGGGCTTCTCGGGATTGCCAAAGTTCAGATTGTTAGTCGTTGCCACCGGGTGTGCGCCCACGGTGGAGAGATTACGGCAGCACTCGGCCACAATCAGCTTGCTTCCTTCCCGAGGATCTAACGCGCAGTACCGGCCGTTGCCGTCCAGCGACATTGCGACCGAAGTGTTTGTTCCCTTGATGCGGACTACCGCCGCTTCTGCTCCCGGGCCCACGATCGTATTGGTCCGGACCTGGTGGTCATACTGCTCCCAGATCCAGCGCTTGGAACAGATGTCGCCTGATTCCAGCAGCGTTTTCAGATCAGCCAGCAGATCGGTGCTTCGAAACCGGGGTCCATCCAGAGGCGCAACCCGCAACGGCTTGGTGTGTGGACGATCGTAGCGCGGCGCTTCATCCGCCAGCGCCCTATTCGGGATCTCCGCAAATACCTTGCCATTGTCTTTCACCCGCAGCATGCCGTCATCGGTAACAATCCCGATCGTGGCCGAATCCAGCCCCCACTTGCGGAACACTTCGAAAATCTCGTTCTCGCGGCCGCGCTCCGCCACCAGCAGCATCCGCTCCTGAGACTCTGAAAGCATCATCTCGTACGGGGTCATCCCAGGCTCACGCTGCGGCACGTACTGCAGATCGATCTCGATCCCGGTTCCCGCCCGGCTGCCCATCTCGCAGGTCGAAGAGGTCAAGCCGGCCGCCCCCATGTCTTGTATTCCCACGATCGCGCCTGTCTTCATCGCTTCCAGACACGCTTCGAGCAACAGTTTCTCCAGGAAGGGATCACCCACCTGGACATTGGGCCGCTTCTGTTTGGATTCCTCAGTAAACTCCGCCGAGGCCATCGATGCTCCATGTATCCCGTCGCGGCCGGTCTTTGCCCCGACGTAGATGACCGGATTACCCACCCCGCTCGCGGTTCCGGAGAAAATCTCGTCGTGCTTGAACACACCCAACGCAAAAACGTTCACCAGCGGATTGCCATCATAACTGCGCTCAAATACGCACTCGCCCCCCACCGTCGGTACTCCAAAGCAGTTGCCGTAGTGCGCGATTCCGGAGACGACGCCTTCCAGAATACGCCGGTTCCGCGCCCCGGTCTTCTCGTCTTCCAAGTCACCGAAGCGAATGGAATCCATCACCGCAATCGGCCGCGCGCCCATGGTGAAAATATCGCGCAGAATGCCGCCGACTCCGGTTGCCGCGCCTTGAAATGGCTCGATAAAGCTCGGGTGATTGTGCGATTCGATCTTGAAAGCGATCGCCAGGCCATCGCCGATATCGATGATGCCCGCGTTCTCGCCCGGCCCCTGGAGAACGTACTTGCTCTCGGTCGGAAGTTTCCGCAAGTGGATGCGAGAGCTCTTATAAGAGCAATGCTCACTCCACATCACGCTGAAAATGCCTAATTCAGTAAATGTAGGTTCGCGCCTGAGCAGGCTGACGATCTTGTTATATTCAGCCGGAGTCAGTTGATGGGCGGCGATCACCTCGGGCGTGATTTGAGTCATGAGCGAGTAATCGCCGAAACCAGAGAGGGAGACGTCAACAGAGAGCCAAGTATCGCCAGACCATCTGTTCCACCGAGCGCGGGATCAGCGGCGCGTTCCGGATGCGGCATCATTCCCATTACATTGCGTCCGGCATTCAGAATCCCTGCAATCTTGCGTAGCGAGCCGTTGCAGTGTCCCTGGTAACGAAGCACGATGCGATCTTCGGCTTCCAGTTCGTCAAGCGTTCTCTCGTCGGCCACATAGCAGCCTTCGCCGTGTGCAATCGGCAGCCGCAGGACTTGGCCCCGCTGCGCTTTATGTGTGTATGGCGACCGATCCGTCCCCACTTCCAGCGGCACGGTCTTACAAATAAATTTCAGTTCGGAGTTGCGAACCAGCGCTCCCGGCAGCAGGCCCGCTTCGGTCAGCACTTGAAAGCCGTTGCAAATTCCCAGAACATATCCGCCGGCGTTGGCGAATTCATTAACGGCCCCCATCACAGGAGAAAATTTGGCAATGGCCCCGCAGCGAAGGTAATCCCCATAGGAGAACCCACCCGGGAGAATCACAGCATCTACATCGCCCAGATCCTTAGAGTCGTGCCAGATGAACTGGGCGGTGTGTTGAAGCCCGCCGTAATGAGAAGCCTGAGAGATTGCGTACCACGCGTCGTGATCGCAGTTACTTCCTGGAAAAACGACTACTCCGACTTTCATCCGATTCTGTGTGCTTTGTCAGGCGCCACTACTAGCGGCCGCCGGCGCGGCTTTCTTGCGAGTCGCTCGGCGCTTCTCAACCGGAGGAGTACGATCGCTCTTTTTTAAGGCAGGCAATGCAATGGAACTGACGAACTTTTTCTCGCCATGCTCGTCAAACTTGATTACAATGTACTCTTCGTTACAGGAAAGCACCGATCCAAGCCCGAACTTGCCGTGCTCGACCTGTGCACCCGTGGCATATGCCGGTTTGCTGGCCATGGCTACAAAAATCCTCTTAGGTGATTGTAACAATTTGACTTAGCTGCTGTCGAGCAGGTACCGGTACCGTGGGTCGTCAATCCCCGCTAGCGATGGTGTTCGTCGCGTTCGTGATGCTCAACCCTCGGACCCTCCACCCTGCGATACGGGGTTGCGTAAGGATGTGCATAGACGGCCCGGTTGTCCCAACGCCTGTCCCAGGGACGGTTGTCGATCAGAATTGCATGATCGTGCCATCCGAATCCGACATGGGACCAACCGAAGGGCGCAAATGCCGCGCCAATCGTGATCCCGCCACCGAACCGGATCGCTCCGCCAACGAAGAATCCAGGCCGCGGTGGACCAAAAACGATGACCGGATTATAGTAAGGAACGAAGTAGAAGCCGGGATTCACGGGAACGATCTCAATCGCGCCGGGTGTGGCTTCCACCCGCTCATATTGGTTGCTGCGTAAATAGCCGTAGTTGTAAGACTCCTGGCGCAGTTGCTGCACCGTGTCCATGAGCTGCGGCCTTTCGGTCAACACTGCGTTTCCAAGCGCTTGCGTCCACGCAGAATATTGCGCCATGTAATTCAGAACGCTTGGGAAAGGCAGCAGCGCCATGACGCTCGGGTCAAACGCCAGGTTGTCCGCCCGTATCGCGTCTGCGAGCGCGTCACCGTGAAGATACTGATGCGCGTTCGCCCATCCGGCAGCCTCAGGAATCTGGTTACCGTAAGTGGAGGCGGTTAATACCTGGGCCAACAATCCATCG
>CBAAAA010000404.1:0-4761 GCA_964658695.1 uncultured Solirubrobacteraceae bacterium
TCACCAACGAAGTAGGCTCGGGCATTGTTCCGGAGTCGTTGGTAGCGCGACAGTTCCGCGATCTGCAGGGGTTCGTCAATCAGCAACTCGCGCAGGCGGCCGACGCTGTACACCTGGTTGTCTCGGGCATTCCGTTGCAGATAAAGCCGGCGTTGCGTAGGGCCATGTAAGCGCCCGTCAGGAATCTAAATTGAACATTCGAAGTTTCTCAATCAACCTTCTACTTCTTGCGTTCGGAATCGTGCCTGCAGCTTTCCCCGCTGCGAACGGTTCTCTTGCAGGAAAGGCAATCGATCCACAAGGCGGAGTGGTGCCGAATGCTTCGGTCACGCTGTTCTCCAGCACCAGTAATGCTCAGCAGCACACGCAGGCAACCAGCGCAGGAGACTATCAGTTCGCAAACGTCGCTCCAGGGAACTACCTGATTGAAGCTCGCGCGCCGGGCTTTTCGTCTTACCGCGTTGAGAATGTGCTTATCACACCTGGTCAAAATCTAAGCCTGAATCTGCCGTTAGCCGTCGGTACTGTGCAGGAAGAGATCTCAGTGACTGCATCGAGCACTCCGCAAACGGTAGACCAGGTTGCGAAAGCCCTGACCGTGATCGACCATTCCGAAATCCAGGAGCGCCAGGACTTTTCCTTGCTGGACGCGATTCGCCTGACGCCGGGAGTTCGCATTGATCAATTGGGAGGTCCTGGCTCCTTTAGCGAGATCCTGATTCGAGGACTGCGGCCCGAAGATACCGCGGTGCTGGTAGATGGCATGCGCCTGCGAGACGCTTCCGGAACACAGGCCGATGCATCGGGGCTATTGCAGGATTTCCTCCTTCCAGATGTTAGCCGGATCGAAATTCTGCGCGGTTCCGGTTCCTCTCTTTATGGAACGGATGCGATCGGTGGCGTCGTGAACGTCATCAGTGACGAGGGCGGCGGCGGTACCCATGGCTCGCTTGAACTGGAAGGCGGCAGCCTGGGCTTGTTTCGTGGCTCAGCGCTGATTGCCGGAGGAGCGAAGAACGATCGCATTCAATACAGCGCTGGCTTGATGGATTTGAACATCTCGAACGGAGTGGACGGATTCAATCCTGCGCGCAGCTGGAGCTTGCAGAGCCGAATCCTGTTTCGCATCACTCCCAATGTGCAGTTGATCGCCCGGTTTCTCGGCTCGACCAGCTTTTCCAAAGTGAATACCAGTCCGCAGGCGATCGCCGACTATCCAAACGGCATACTTCCGGCAATACCGTTGACGGGTCCGGCTCTCGCTCAATTCAACGCCGGCATTCCTCTGTCCTCTATTAACACCGGGTCAGCGACCTATGTTCCTTCGGTAAATGATCCTGATTCCAGCCGTGATGGCCGCTTTGAAACGGGCGGACTGACGCTGCTGGGGCAAGCTAAACCGAACTTGGGATACACGATCGATTATCAGATCGTCAATAACACCCGCGGCTACGGGAACGGGCCGGAAGGCCCCGGGTATCAGCCTGAGGGAGACACGCGCTCCGATTACAACGGCCGTATAGAAACGGTGAATGCACGAGCAAATTACCAGCCGGGAAAGTACAGTCTCCTCACCGCCGGCTACGAGTTCGAGAACGAGAACTACAACAGTTTTTCAAGCGATACGTCAGCACCCGCGAACACCTCGTTGGTGAATGTGACCCAAACGAGCAACACCGCGTTCGTACAGGATCAGGCGCGATTCTTTGATGACCGCCTTTACGTTTCAGGCGCCTTCCGATCGCAATTTTTTGAGTTGCAACAGCCGTCTTTTGTTCCTTCCACTCAGGCGCCTTACCAGCATATTCCTTTCCCTGCTCCGCCCGCCGCGTATACCGGCGATGGCTCGATCGCCTATTTTTTCCGGCGCAGTCAGACAAAAATCCGTGCGCATGTGGGGAGAGGATATCGCGCGCCCGCCCTTTACGAGCGGTTTGGGGCCGGCTACGATTCCTTTTTCGGCTACTCGGTATACGGCGACCCGGATCTCAAGCCCGAGCAGTCTATCGCCTTCGATACCGGAATCGATCAGTCTCTGCTCAACAACAAACTTCGTCTATCGGGGACTTACTTCTACACCCATCTACAGCGCGTGATCAGCTTCGACGCTTCGGGGCTGATCAATCCCTTGACTGACCCGTTTGGCCGGGACATCGGATATCTGAACACGAACGGAGGGCTGGCGCGAGGGGTGGAATTTAGCGCAAACTGGGCAGTCAGAAGCTCACTGACTGTTTCCGGGTCCTACACTTACACCGACGCGCGGGAAAAGACTCCTCTGGTACCGAATGTGTATCGAAGCTTTAATACGCCGCAGAATCAGTTCACCACGTTTGTGGTTCAACGTTTCGGCAAGAACCTGTTCGTCGACTTCGCCCTGAATGCGTCAAACAGCTACCTGGCGCAGGTTTACAGCAACTTCAGCAGCGGCGCGTTCCAATTCCCGGGATACAAGAGAGGCGACCTGGGTTTGAGCTATCGCATTCCTCTTTCGGAGACCAGGAGCATTCGGCTTTTCGGGAAAACGGAAAACGTTTTCGATCGCGTTTACTACGAGAGTGGTTTCCTCACGCCAGGCATCACCGCCCGTGGGGGCATGCAGTTTGAGTTCTAGTTCGCGATGATCAGACGACGAGTGTTCTTTACCCTGCTGCTGGCGGTTTCGGCGGGGCTCGCGGCCAAGGCCGGGCTACATCCGCAACGGATCGTCTCGTTGTCTCCGAACACCACCGAGCTTCTCTATGGAGTAGGCGCATTTCCGCGCGTCGTCGCTGTATCGCAGTACTGCAGCTATCCGCCTGAAGTGGCAAAGCTCCCGCGTGTGGGCGGATGGCAAGACAGCAACATCGAGAAAATTGTCGCCACCCGGCCCGATCTTGTGGTTCTGACAAAGGCGCAAGAGCCGTTCATCGCCGATCGCCTGCAGGTATTCGGCATTCGCTGGATCGCTGTACCCTCGGAAAGCCTCTCGGACGTTTTCGCCGCCATCAACGAGATCGGCGAGGCAACGGGCAATCAGAAACAAGCCTCCGAACTTGCGCGGCAAACGCGTTCGTCGTTAGATATCATCCATGCAGCCACGAAAAGTCTTCCACAAACAACAGTTTTGCTGGTCATTAGCCGGACGCCGGGCAGCCTGACTGATCTTTACGCCGCAACGGAGGGAAGCTACTTAGCCGACCTGATCCGAATCGCCGGCGGCCGTTCGATTGCGACTCCCGCCCCTTCCGGTTACGCGAAAATGAGCAAAGAGGCCGTTCTCGCGTTGAACCCTGACGTCATCATCGACCTGGTTCACAGCTCTGAATCGAGATTAGCCGAAAATCGCGCGGAGGTCTGGAACGACCTTCCGGAGCTGAAGGCGGTACGTGCGCGACACATTTACAGTGTCGATGATGAGTTCGTTCCCCACCCTTCGCAATTCGTTGTGCACACCGCGGAAGTCTTCGAACACATCCTTCACCCCGAAGCGAGAAACGAAGGGAAACATTGACGATCGTTGAGGCGCGAGAGGTGGAGTTCCGATATGAGCCACAGCGCCCGACGATCGTGAAGGTATCGGTGGCTGTTGAATCCGGTTCGATGACGGCCCTTATCGGTTCAAACGGTTGCGGCAAGTCGACCTTGATTCGCCTTCTTGCGGGTTTGTTGCAGCCGATTTCCGGATGCGTGCTGTATAGCGGCGCAAAACTGTCCTTACACAACCGGCGCGACTTGGCCAGACGGATGGCCTATGTTCCGCAGTCCACGTCAAGGGCCTTCCCGTTTACCGCGCTTGAAGTGGTGTTGACAGGCCGAAGTCCGTATAACTCCCCCTTCCGGCTGGAGAACCGGAATGACGAATGCCGGGCCTTGGAGGCGCTCGAAACAGTGGGAATCGCACACCTCGCAGCGCGCAGAGTGACCGAACTTTCCGGGGGCGAGCGACAACTCGTATCGGTCGCACGAGCACTGGCTCAGGAGCCGGAATGCATTCTGCTGGACGAGCCGGCTGCTTCGCTCGACTTAAAGCACCGCGCGGCCCTTATACGTATGTTGAGAAATCTCCGGGACCGGGAGGGACTTACAGTCATCATGGTCACCCATGATCTGACTCTGCTTGATCCCGGCTTCGACCACATTCTGGCTTTGCGCTGCGGCAGCGTTGCCGCCACCGGTTCCCCTTCGACGGTTTTGCGCGACGCCGTTCTGGCCGAAATCTACGACGATCCGTATATCCGCGCCCGGCGCGTGGACGGTCAACTGTGCGTATGGTCAGAGGTGCATGCGTGATCGTAGACACCGGTCGAACAACATCACAGAAACCGGAAGTTCAGCCCAGATCTGGAACGTCAGAGCACCGCTTTGTTCGACGGCTGATTTTCCTGTTTCTTTTTCTGATAGTGTGCGCCCTGATCGCCCTATGGGCCGGCTACGAACCGATGTCTTTCTCCAGGCTGCGGGACGATGAGGTAACCCGCTCCGTATTCTTTCGCCTTCGTCTTCCTCGTGTCGTCATGGCGGGCATCGTGGGAGCAACCCTGGCGGCGGTGGGCGCGGCACTCCAGGCTATGTTCCGAAATCCACTGGCGGAACCCATCACACTTGGCGTTTCGGGCGGCGGCGCACTGGGTGCAAGTCTTGCAATCACGCTTGGCTGGGGTACGCGAATTGGCGGCACTCCGGTGGTTTTCCTGGCGGCGTTTGCGGGCGCCCTGCTCTCGGTCTCGGTAGTTTACCGGCTCAGCCGGAGCGGGTCGCTGGTCACCCCAGGTTCCTTAT
>CBAAAA010000405.1:0-4759 GCA_964658695.1 uncultured Solirubrobacteraceae bacterium
TACGTGCCCGAGCATCTCCAACGCCTCGCCATAGATACGCTTGCGGTCTCGCCACCATGACGGAAGGAGGAGGCGATGCACTTGAAACGTTTCCGCTATCGGGCCGAATGCTATATTCTGAAGCACTGTTTTGTCCGGGAAAAGCGAATACTTCTGCGGGACGTAGCCGCGGTGCCGGCTGGGCTGAGTGACCAGCTCACCATCGACATTTACCTGGCCGGAAGCCGGGCGTTCAGAGCCTAACAAAAGACGAAGAAGTGTGGACTTCCCGCAGCCTGTCTGGCCAACCACGGTGACGAGTTCGCCTCGGGCGATCTGCAGGTCGAGGGCGGAAAAAACAGTATGTTCGCCGCCTTCTTTGAGCGGAAACTGAACGGTGATTTTCTCGAACGAAATGAAGGGGGGCACATTACACTTCCCGGAACCAGGGATTGGTGAATCGTGTCACCACACGGATCGTCAGGTCCACCAGGTATAGAAGAAGCGCCGTCCACAGAACGTAGGGAATGATGACGTCCATACCCATGTGGCGCTGCATCAAGGCGATGCGATAGGCTAATCCGTCCTGCGAAGCAATCATCTCTCCGGCAAAAAGAAACAGCACGATTGCTTTCAGGTTTAGGCGGATGCTGTTCAAAACGCGCGGCCAGATCTGCGGAAGAATCACGCGATACGTCACACCCAGATCGCGTGCCCCGAGCGTGAACCCTCGCACGATCTGCTCGCTGGGAACAGAGCGGGTTAGGTTCATGGCGTCCATGACGATGGTGGGGCCCACCCCAATCACAATCAACATGATCTTTGCCAGCTCGCCAATGCCGAACGCAATGAACAGGATGGGGAGAATGGAAAGAGCGATGATTTTGTCGAAGAACAACACGAAGCGGCTGCAAAACCTGTCGATCCAGGGAAATGCCCCCATTTGAACCCCCAGGAAAACGGCAGGAAACATGAGAGCAACACTGATCAAAAAGCGGCGGCCGCTAGCGGCTGTGTCTTTCCAAAGCATGCCGTGAGTGACTTGTTGCAGCAATGAGGGATGTTCGCCTAAGTCGCTGGTATCGTCTTCTTCCGCAGGTGTAAGCGCGGAGTGCATAAATCCCGCGGATAGTTGCTGAAGCGTAGGCACGATGCGATCTTCTGCATTCTCCAGGTGGCGGGAGTGAGCAGTAAAGAGGTAGACAGATATTCCGAGAGCGAAGATTACCCACGAGAGCATCCACGCAGTCGCACGGTTCGGGAGCGCGAACACGCGAAACACCTACAGCTTGCCTCCGGCAGCCATTTGCATGTAAGCGGAATCAAATCTGAGCCGAACCCGGTCTTTTTTGCCCTCTATGCTGCCGTCGGGAAACTCGATTGCTACGTCGTCCGGCGCCTTCGTACCGCTTCCCAGAAGGCCATGAGAGAAACAGAACTGCCGTACGAGTTTCATCTTCTCCTTCAATTCCGCGGAAGCGGCCATGTCATCGGCTTCCTGAGCTTTGTACATCATGTGCGTAGTGCTGAGTTGCTCTTTGTAGGAAGCGAGTGTGTCTTCCGAAACTGCCGCAACTGCCGTTAAGACCTTTTCGTTTCCGCCAGACATTTGCGACAACATCTCGTACCATGCGCCGGTAATTGCTTTCGCGAACTTCAGGCCGCTTCCGTCAGGACGCTTGAGAACCTCCGTGCGGAACACTAGCAAATCCAGTATTTCGCCGGGGATCTTTGAAGAATCGAAGAGAGTAGTTGCGCCTTTCATTTTCTGCAATTGGGAAACCAGGGGTTTCCACGTGACTACCGCGGACTGCGACGAGTCGTTCATGAATGCCGCCACGATGCTGCTATCTGATGTGTTCACCAGCTTCAACTTACGCAGCTGGTCCGCTTGACCGCTAATGACGAATGCACGTTCCAGCAGATACTCGGAAACGGTCTTTTCGACCAGCAAAACCTTCTTGCCAGGAAGATTTTTCAGGGTGTTCCCGTCACGCGCGATGAGTGCGTCGTTGCCATTCGAATAGTCGCCGATAATGATGGCTGTGGTGTCGATGCCAGAGGCCGCCGGTAGATCTAGCGCCTCCATATTCGTCATTGTGCATGCATCGACGTTCTTCGAAGTGAACGCATCTATCGATGGGGCATAATCGAATCTCTGGGTCTTGATTGTAACGCCGTATTTATCACCCCACTTCCGCAGCAGGCCGGACTTGGCCATATATTGATAGGGATCCCAACCCACATAAATCGACCACGCGACGGTAAAGGTGGGTTTATCGGCCCAGGTAAGCGAAGGTACAAGGAGACAAGCTGTAATGAAGGTGAGGAGGGTACGTTTAGCCACGTAGGAACCAGCCAAAATATGGAAAAAGGCGTACGCGGCCTGAACGATCCCACAACTATAACAAACGAATCTTCCTTGATGGATCGGGTAATTTATGTTTATGCCTGCGGAGCTTGTTCAAGCCACTTCGAAACTGCTGGGGGAGGAATACGTGCGAGGCGGAAGCGCCTGGTCGCACGTTCTTAAAAGGGGAACAGCTCTGCGAATCACCGACCTCGAGGGTGGCGCCAATGCCCCATCGATATTCTTCAATGCCGACAATCCGGTCGAACGTTACAACATGCCGGATACATTGAAGGCGCAACACACTGCCCACCTTCACGCGGGCCTGGTTCTTTATTCGGACATGGGTCGCGTACTATGCTCAATGACGCATGACGTCTGTGGATGGCATGACCCGATCTCCGGACATCTCGACGCGGTTGCCACAACCAAGAAGTTCGGCGAGCTCCGTTACCAGCAGGCGCGGAATGATTTTCATCGGAATACCCGGGACAATTTCCTGATCGAATTGGAAAAGTATGGATTAGGGTTGCGGGACTTACCGGCAAATGTCAACATCTTCAGCAAAGTGGTGGTCGCGGACGACGGTAGCTTGAATTACATCGAAGGGCATTCCAAGCCAGGCGGCTTCGTTCAACTTCGCGCCGAGATGAACGTTCTGGTAATTGTCGACACCTGCCAGCATCCGCTGAATCCGGAGACAACCTATCGTCCACGCCCAGTCGAACTGAAGATTTTTAGCGTGCCACCTCCTCTGCCCGATGATCCGTGTCGAACCTCGCGCCCGGAAAATGAGCGCGGCTTTGTCAACACCGAAAGATACTTCCTCTAAGTCGAGTGGATGAAGATGTCAGATCTCAAGCTTGTGACCAGTCCGTTAGATTCGTCGTTAGCCGTCTACGATTTCACTCTTGAAGCCGGAGAGCCTTGGATTCACAAAATCGAGGCGGGTCAAATTTTCCGGATTGTTGACCTCTACGGCAATCAGGCGGTTGATACGTTCTTCTATAACGCTGACAATGTCAACGAGCGTTACAGCGCGACGGATTCCATTCTGAGGCAGCACAACATCTATCTGACTACCGGGAGCATCCTGATCTCTAATTGCTCGCGACCGATGTTGCAGATTACCGCCGACACCTGTGGGCGGCACGACACCCTGGGCGGGGCCTGCTCAACTGAAAGCAACACCGTTCGATATGCACTGGATAAGCGTTACATGCATGCCTGTCGCCAGAGCTTTCTACGAGCCATCGTCCAATCGGATTATGGATTGACCAAGCGGGACATCGGCAGCAACATCAACTTCTTCATGAATGTGCCAGTGACCCCGGAGGGAGATCTAACATTTGCCGATGGCATTTCAGAGGCCGGCAAGTACGTGGAGATGCGCGCTGAAATGAACGTCATCGCTTTGATCAGCAACTGCCCTCAGTTGAACAATCCGTGCAACGCGTACAATCCTACGCCGGTCCGCCTGCTCATTTGGGACAAGGAAAAGTAAGGATTGTTCAAACGTGTTCTCATCGCGAACAGAGGCGCCATCGCTCTGCGCATCATGCGCACACTGCGGAAGATGAATATCGAGCCGGTCGCAATCTACTCTGAGGCGGACGCTGGTTCTCGTCATATCGAGGCCGCGGCTCAGGCCATCTGTGTCGGTCCTGCGGCGGCCAGTGAAAGCTATTTGAATGCCGAGCGTATCATTGCTGCTGCCCGCGACAGCCATTCTGAGGCCGTTCATCCGGGCTATGGATTTTTGAGCGAAAATGCGCAGTTTGCGGCAGATTGCGAAAACGCCGAGTTGGTCTTTTTGGGTCCAACGCCAGTTCAGATTCGTGCCTTTGGTCTAAAGAACACTGCGCGGCAGATTGCGCTTGCGGCAGGCACTCCCGTTTTGCCCGGTACGGGTCTGCTGCGAGACAAAACCGATGCTCTGGCGCAAGCTGAGCAAATTGGATATCCAGTCATGCTTAAGAGCGCGGGCGGTGGTGGCGGAATCGGGATGCAGCGCTGCGGCGGTCCGGTGGAGTTGAGCGAGGGATTCGATTCCGTGCTGCGACTCAGCCAGACGCACTTTAAAGGGACCGGTGTCTTCCTGGAGAAATTCATCGGGAGCGCCAGGCATATTGAAGTTCAGACATTTGGCGATGGAGAGGGGAAGGTCGTCAGCCTCGGCGAGCGCGACTGTTCAGCGCAGCGCCGCAACCAGAAGGTGGTGGAAGAGACACCGGCGCCGAACCTGAGTAACGATGTCCGCGAGAACCTGATTCATACGGCCGTATCGCTGATGCAATCCGTTTCGTACCGTTCAGCAGGAACGGTGGAGTTCCTGTACGACGCGGAGACCGAGCGTTTCTATTTTCTCGAAGTGAATTCCAGGCTCCAGGTGGAGCACGGTGTTACTGAGGAAGTCTGGGGTGTGGACCT
>CBAAAA010000406.1:0-4757 GCA_964658695.1 uncultured Solirubrobacteraceae bacterium
GTTGTTGGCTGGCGCTTCCGTGGAACGCGTCGGATTTCAGAGGGATGTGAGACCCGAGGTGACTGCGGCACTCGCGGCCAGAGCCGGAGCCATCCTGCCGCATTTGACAGAGACCGCGCCAACCGAGAGTTGGATCGGTTTCCGCCCCGGCAGTGACACGCTGCATGTCGGCCGCTGGCATTCAGATCGCTTCTATCTGGCCTACGGACACTTTCGAAATGGGATTCTCCTCGCACCGTGGACAGCGGCCAGGTTGAGCGAAGCTATTGCTTCCAGTTTGGGAAAACCGTAGGCTTATGGCGCCGCAGGTCCTCGAGCAATTCCGGAATGCGCGTACGCCGCTTGAACAGCGATTCGAGTAATCCTTCCAGCTCGCCTTCATCTTCGCCGAGCCAATCACGGGGAATCTGTTTCCACGCCGAATCGATGACTTCAACAGGAAAGCTCTGCACCAGGTCCAGCCACGGCTGAAAGGAATCGAGCGACTCGACGTCCTCGTAGACTGAGTGCCGGAAGTAGAGGCCCTGAATGGGAGAGTCATGGAAAAGCCAATGCGGGCCGTTAAACGCGAACCCGTGATCGATCATCTGCGCGAAGAAACCGACTCGCGCCGGGCGGTCCCCTCTGAGGGGCGTCCAGGTCTTGGCGCGCGCCCGGAAGAAGACAGCTTGCCGGGTGTCGGCGTTGCAGGCCCATTTGTCGAATACAAGCGTCCCCAGAAAGTCCGGAAGGTTCTCAATCTTCGCAAGCAGCTTGTCCGGCAGGAAGTCGAACACCGCTACGCGGTCCGGATGGACCGCCATGCGTGAACCGAAGTGCAGGCCAGGCGGTACAGCTTCCCGGTGGGGCCCGATTGAAAGGTAGAGATCAGGATTCCCTTCAATGAATTCGGGCGTCAGCTGAATGGCCGCGGTCTCCGGGACATGGATTTGCAAGTAGCGCATGAAGGCGCTGGCCAGCCATTCGTTCACGAGAATGCGCCGATGCTGAGGGTTGTTGGTGAACTTCACCACGTACAATGCCCCGTCATCGGCCTGTATGAGGTGGGACTGCGCCCCTCCTCTCATCTTGCGGATCAAAGCCTTGGCGCGAAGGGGCATACGCTGGTAGCAATGGCACAATCGTTGGAGAAGGATTTATCTAGGAAGGAACGAAAATCCCGCATGGCTGAAGATGATGTGGACATTCAAGAGAAGAAGGCAAGTAACCAGGACGAGGTGGCTCTCGAGTTGATGAAATTTATTGCCGTTTCGACTGGCTTCGGGAAAGGCACTGGATCGACTGGATTCGGCGGGAAACTGACCCGGTCCAATGAAGAATACGCGGAATCGCTCCTGGAGCTTTTCGAGCGTTGCCGGACCGTCGTTCGTAAGCAGCCGAAGTGAGATTGGGTTGTTAAGAAGCGAAGCGGGCGGCTAACCCTGAAGATCTGCGGATCCGGCTTTCAGCGGTCGCGCAGGTCTTCAGGGAAGGTAATTCAAGAGAGGGCCGCTTATCTGCGGCCTTTGACGCCCTTCTTCGCGGGAGTCTTTTTGGCTGGTGCTTTCTTTGCCGCAACTTTCTTCGAAGCCGCTCTTGAGACCGTCTTCTTCGAGACCGCCTTCTTGGGCGCAACCTTCTTGGCTGCTGTTTTCTTCAGTGCAACCTTCTTAGCAGGGGCTTTTTTCGCGGCGACCTTCTTTGCCGCCACTTTCTTAGGCGTAGCTTTCTTCACGCTTACCTTCTTTCCCGCAGCCTTCTTTGCAGCGGGTTTCGATGCGCCGCTCACAGTGGCTTTCTTCGCTGCCGGCGCCGGCGAGGCGGGAGACTTCTTTGCTGGGGCGGTCGTCTTCTTCGCAGGCGCCTTCGCTGCTGTCTTCTTCACGGGCGCTGATTTAGGAGCACTCTTCTTGGTAGCCGGCGCTCCATCCGTCGAAGCCGCAGGCTCGACCGCAGGCTCTTTTGGAGTCTCACTGTCCTTCGAATGCGGTTCGATCTCGTCATCCACTACTACTACGGAAGGGGCGCGGCCCTTTACCGGAGCGGGCGCCTTAGCCTTTGCCGCTTCCTCCTCCTCTTCCTCATCCTCATCGTCGTCGTCATCCTCGCTTCCGCCATACTCGGTCTTGTCGGATTCGAGTTCGACGTGCTCGTCTTCGTAATCGAAGTCCTCATCCTCTTCGTCGTCAGGGTTAAGCCAATACACCACGGTTCAACGATCCTCCTTCACCATTCTCAGTACGTTCCAGATCTACACCATGCCATTAGCTTCGAGATGGTGCAAGAAGCCAAATGATTTCACAACCTGTGATTGATTGGCAAGCAAAAAGCAAAAAGCCCAGGCGATTGACCTGAGCTTTTTTGTCGTTCAAGAGTGTTTAGCGATGAGCTAGTAATGCAAGCTTGCAGTTCTCACAGCAGCTTTACGATGTAAGACAGTGGAGGGCACGTGCCGCGACGCTGCCATGCGAGTGCTTCTTCTTGCGCTGGACGACTTGCCTGCTGCGCGTGCTCGCAATCCGTTCGTCTCCTCATGATATACAGCCGGAATGAGAAGAACATCGCCAGCCTCAAGCGAGTCCGTTGCGCGATTCACGTCGGCGATCCGCTCCGGTGTCATGTGGTAGGACCTTGCAATTGTGGCAAGAGTATCGCCAGCCAGAACATGATGCAAGCGCCAGGCATTGCGGTTCTCCGCGGGGACGACATTGAGCGCCGCTTGTGTTGTCTCGGCTGTTCCCTTTGGCACATGAACTTGAAAACCGACGGGGGCGACATCCTTTAAGAGCGCCGGATTCAACTCTCGAAGAATGGAGAGAGGCTGCAGCGTTGCATCCGCAACCAGATTGAGATTCGTCGCTGCTGCCACCTGGATGGTGTCGTACTCAACCGCTGCGTCCTGCTCGACATTCGACAGACCGTAATCCTGAGGATTCTTAGCCGCAATTGTCATGGCGAGAATGATGGGCACGTACCCCGAAGTTTCCTTCGGGAGCGCATGGCGTTTCAGGAGTTCCCAATAGTCGGCATAGCCGGTTCGTTCGATTGCCCGGTCTACCGCGCCTGCTCCGCAATTGTAAGCGGCCATTGCCAGATACCAGTCGGCATAGCGGGCGTATAAGTCCTTCAAATATCGGGCCGCTGCACGGGTTGCCTTTTCCGGATCAAGGCGTTCGTCAAAGCTGTTGGTCCGCTGCAGCTGATAAATCGTCCCGGTCCCGGCAATAAACTGCCACATTCCAACAGCGTTCTTATAGGAGACAGCACGCGGCAAGAACCCAGACTCAGCCTGCGCCAAATAGATGAGCTCCTGAGGCACACCCTCCTCACTGAAGATCCGTTGAATCAGCGCCCGGTACTTACCAGAACGGCGAAAGCCCGATAGCAATATGCTGTGGCCACGCTCGGACTGAAAGAAATGAACGTAGGCCAAAACCGGATCAGCCAGTTCAAGAGGAATTGCCGAGGTAGTCTGGTTCAATTCGAACTTCAGTCTCGGGGCCAGATTCTCGTCCACCGGGAAGGTCATGTGGCTGATCTCGTCGATCGGCGCTTTGTCAAACCCCGGAGTATCGTTCTCTTCTGTTCTTCCCGAACCGAGTTTCTCCACGTCGAAGCGATAGATGAGATCGCAAATCTCGTCCAGGCGGCGCTCAACCCGAGCATGATCCGCAGCGTCGTTCGTGGTGTTCAGTAACGTGTCTACCGCGGCATCAAACTCGCGCTTGGCCGCCGCAAGATCACCCCGGAAGTACGACTGACGCCCACTGTTGAAATGCGCTTCGGACCGATTGAGGAGTTCGTCTGTCTGCGCGGTCCGAGGCCCGGTATAACCATCGCTCTCACTATTCAGGACGTATCCCGCTGCATCGTCCCCGCCGGCTGGGCCATTCGCAACACTGACACCACTGGAAGCGGCTGGAGAGCCAGTAGCAGGAACGGCGGCACATGTGAAACTCAGAGCCGTTAACGCTACCCCGCTGCAGAAGGAGCGTATAGAATTGATCATCCCAATAAAGAATCCTTATATTAAAATCCGCTTATACGGGAATCATCACTGTATCCCACCCGTAACACAGCGGTCAAGGCGAATTTTCCAGCCATTTGTTCCCTGATCATCCGATAGCTCCTCTTTCTAGCCGATTTTGAATCGGAACAGAATGGCGCTGCTTCCTTATCATACCCGTTAAGGTATATACAGGTATAAACGAAAACAGCACCGCTATAGGAGGGTGGGGTCGGACCTGCGAACATTCTCGCTGGATTTGCCGTTAAGCTTTCGTTACTTTCCAGCAACGGCAACATTAACCCTTGATTGATGGGTGTCGAGAGCCATTCTGCAAGCAAGGTCAACCCCTCCTTCCTCGAAGTTTCGGTTCTAGCGAGTTGGAACTGGCTGGAGACCTCTCGACTCGATGACACGGTCGATCAGACCATATTCAAGTGCGGCATCAGGTTCAAGGATGTAGTCACGGTCGACATCGCGGGCGATTTTATCGACTTGCTGGCCGGTGGCATCAGCAAGGATCTCATTGAGGCTCTGACGCATGCGGAGGATTTCGCGGGCGTAGATATCGATATCTGCGGCTTGGCCGCCCAAACCGCTCATGGAAGGCTGGTGGATGAGAATTCGTGAGTGGGGGAGGCTGTAGCGTTTCCCCTTGGCCCCGCAGGCCAACAGCACCGCAGCCATCGACGCGGCCTGTCCGAGGCAATAAGTAACGATATCCGGTTCAACCAGCCTCATGGTGTCGAGGATCGCCAGTCCCGCAGTGATA
>CBAAAA010000407.1:0-4734 GCA_964658695.1 uncultured Solirubrobacteraceae bacterium
TGATATTGACGAGGCCGATCGCGCAGTCTCGCTTATTAAGCGCCAGGCTTCAAAGACCATCACTCCCGCTGTCTTGACGTCGATCGGTAGTTTTGGGGCCGGCTATTCATTGAAGGGCTGGCGTGATCCAGTGCTTGTGAGTTCAGCCGACGGAGTGGGAACCAAGCTGAAGCTAGCCTTCGCCAGCGGACGTCACGACACCATTGGAGAGGATCTCGTCAATCACTGCGTAAACGACATTGCGGTGCAGGGCGCCACGCCGTTATTTTTCCTCGACTATTTCGCGGTTGGAAAGCTGGATGCGAAGATTTGTGGAGCGGTGGTTACCGGAATCGCGCGGGGCTGCAAGAAGAACAAGTGCGCCCTGATCGGCGGAGAGACTGCCGAGATGCCCGGCATGTACAACGCGGGAGAGTACGACCTGGCGGGATTCATTGTGGGCGCGGTGGAGCGGAAGAGGATGCTCACCGGAGCGGAGATCGTTCCGGGCGACATTCTGCTTGGCTTGCCATCGAATGGACTGCACACCAATGGATACTCGCTGGCGCGACGGCTGTTGTTTGAAAATGCCGGGCACAAGTTGGACGCACGGCTCCCGGAGTTGTCGGCAACCTTGGCGGAAGAGCTGCTCAAAGTTCACAAGTCTTATCTCAAAGCCATTCAGACGCTGCACAGGGCCAAGCTTCTGAAAGGCGCCGCGCACATTACCGGCGGGGGTTTGACGGATAATCTGCCGCGTGTACTGCCGGCTTCCTGTGCCGCTTCCATTGATCCGATGTCGTGGGCGGTCCCACCCATCTTCGAAGTGCTGCGCGACTTGGGGAACATACCGGAAGATGATCTGCGCCGGACATTCAATCTGGGAATCGGCATGGTGCTCGTGATTCCAGGACGCAAGCTCAGCGCGGCTGCGAACTTTCTTAAGAGCATTCGCGAGCCTTTCCATGCGATCGGGCAAGTCGTGCCGCGCTCATCACGAAGGCAGTCACAGGTTCTTTACCAGTAATGCCGGCGTCGCGTCCCAGAATCGCCGTTCTGCTGTCGGGGCGCGGTTCCAACTTTGAAGCGATCGCCCGAAGCGTTCAAGCCGGTTCGCTGGAGTGCGAGATCGGCTTTGTGTTTTCGAATAAGCCCGATGCTCCAGGTCTCGAAACCGCCCGCAAGCTGGGCCTGCCGAACGGATGCATTGCATCGGCCGGCATGGATCGCGCGACATACGACGCGCAGGTGGCAGATCTGCTGATAGAGAAGAAGATCGATCTGGTTTGCCTGGCTGGTTACATGCGCATTCTCAGCGGGCACTTCGTTTCCAGATTCCCGCAGCGGCTGCTGAATATTCACCCCTCTCTTCTGCCAGCGTTTCCGGGTTTGGACGCGCAGTATCAGGCGCTGCAGCATGGCGTGAGGGTCACCGGCTGCACGGTGCACTTTGTGGATGATCAATTGGATAGCGGTCCGATTCTTTTGCAGGCAGCTGTGCCAGTCTATGATGACGATACGGTTGAAGCGTTGTCACGGCGAATTCTAGCGGAAGAGCATCGTCTTTACCCGGAGGCGATTGCCTGGATGCTGAGAGGAAACTTCAAGATCGAAGGGCGCCGTGTCATTCGAAGCTAGTCAATTGAAATACATGTTGAAATACGTCGTAGCAGTTCTGGTTGCCATCGTGCTCCTTGTCTTTGGGGTCGTATGGCTTACCGGGAAGAGCGTCGATCTAAAGCTCATCAGGCCTGTTACGGCCGTTGGAAATGCAACCACCATCAGCGTTGAGGCTGACGCTCCGCATGGCGCCAAGGCGTTCTCCGCGACGATCGAACAGAATGGCCAGAGCCAGATTGTTTATTCCGATAAGACGTCTTCTCCGCAACGCAGCCGGATTTATACGTTCCCGGTTGGCAAGAAGATGGCTGACTTCCTCAAAGAGGGTCCGGCTAAGCTCACCCTTTCAGCGAAATCCGACGATCTGCGGGGAGACACGACGAATCTGAATCTGACAATTCAGATCATCTTACGAGCGCCCACGATTGTGGCTGACGGCTTCCAGCACTACATCAATCAGGGAGGCAGTGAGCTGGCGACGCTCGATCTGGGCGGAAGCTGGACCTCGGCAGGTGTGGAGGCCGGCAAATATTCCGCAGGCACGTTCCCGATGCCTGGACAGCCGGAGAACAGCAATCACCGGTTTTCGTTGTTTCCTTTTGCGTGGGATGTTTCGCCGGAAACGATCCCCATGGCGTTTGCGCGCAATGATGCCGGCACTGAAGTCACGACTACCTTCTGGGTGAGGGTATTTCCAAAGTCGTTCAAGCAGAGCAATATTCCGCTCAGTGACGGAAACCTGAAGAAGGTGGTGGGGGAACTGGATCCGGACGGCTCGGGGAGCCTGATCGATCGCTTCGTCAAGGTGAACCGTGAGATGCGGAAGGCGAACGCGGAGCAGATTTACGCGCTGCACACGAACACGGTAGAGAAGATTCTGTGGAGCGGCCCTTTTATTCCGATCAAAGGAACGCGGGAGTCTTACTTTGCCGACCGGCGCAGCTACTTCTACAACGGGAAGAAAGTGGATGAACAGGTCCACCTGGGCTTCGACTTAGCGCAGACCAGAAACATGTCCGTCACGGCGGCGAACTCCGGCCGGGTCATTTACGCAGACCGCCTCGGGATCTATGGGAACTGCGTGATCCTCGATCACGGGTATAGTTTACAGACGCTCTACGGGCACATGAGCCGAATCGACGTGAAGGTAGGAGACTCAGTGAGCAAGCAACAGCACATCGGGGTGAGCGGCTCGACTGGCATGGCATTCGGCGATCACGTGCACTTCAGCATGCTGATTGCGGGGGTGCAGGTGAACCCGATCGAATGGTGGGACGAGCACTGGATCAAGGACCGGATCCTCAGCAAGATCGGGAGCGATAAGGATCGAGCAGCCGCCGTCACTTCTCCGGTGGAGTCGACGACGCCTGAGCATCATCCGCACAAGAAGCACCGGCACTGAAAAAAAGGCCCGGAAGTGTTTCCACATCCGGGCCTTTCTTTCGATTTGCGACAGGGGCACTAAAGCTAAGACTTCTCGCCGCCCTCTTCGCCGCCTTGCCGAGAGTCTTTCAACCGTTCCTCGCGGCGTGCCGCACGCTCCGCTGCGCGCTTGACCAGCTCGGAACCGACGAGTTCCAGCTTGGCGGTTTCCGCACCATCGCCTTTACGCCAACCCAGTTTCACGATGCGGGTGTAACCGCCGTTTCGCTGGTTGAAGCGTGGTCCGAGCTTGTCGAACAGCTTCTCGACGGATTCCTTGGTCATCAGGAAAGCGGCGGCCTTCCGGCGCGAATTCAAATTGTCTTCCTTCGCGAGAGTGATCATTTTCTCGACCAGGGGACGAGCTGCCTTCGCCTTAGGGATGGTGGTGGTGATGCGCTCTTCTTCGATGACGTTGGTCACGAGGCCACGCAGCAATGCCCGGCGTGCTGAGAGGTCGCGCTTAAGTTTGACTCCAGCTTTACGGTGCCGCATGGTTTATTCCTCAGCTCCCGCGTACTCGTCCGCGTCACCATATTCCGCGGGAGAAGCCGGCGGCGCTCCACCCACCAGACGTCCCTGTGAATCGAACTTCATACCGAACGAGAGACCCAGGCCGGAGAGGATTTCCTTGATTTCGTTGAGCGACTTGCGTCCGAAGTTCTTGGTGCGGAGCATTTCGGATTCCGACTTCTGCACCAGATCGCCGATGGTTTGAATGTTGGCGTTCTTGAGGCAGTTGTAGGAACGGACGCTGAGTTCCAGTTCTTCGACTGAACGATTCAGGACTTCGTTCATCTGGTTGGCTGCGCGCTCGGTCGGCTCCTCGGTGACTTCCGGAGTTTCCTCGAAGTTGATGAAGATGGTCATGTGGTCTTTCAGGAGCTTGGCCGCCTGACCGACCGCATCCTGCGGCGAGATAGCGCCGTTAGTCCAGACTTCCACGTTCAGCTTGTCGTAGTCGGTGTTCTGACCGAGACGGGCCGCTTCGACGGTGTAGTTCACCTTCCGGACGGGCGAGTGGACCGAGTCGATCGGGATGTAGCCGATCGGCAGGTCTTCATCGTAGTTGCGGTCGGCGGAGACGTATCCACGGCCGCTCTTGATGCGCATTTCGATGTTGAGCTTTCCGCCTTCGCCGAGGGTGGCGATGTGCAGATTGCGATCGAGAACTTCGACGTCCGCATCTGTCTCGATCTGGCTGCTCATGACCTGACCAGCGCCTTCGACGGTGACGCGGGCGATGTGGGTCCCTTCTCCGACCATCTTGAACGGAACCTGTTTGAGGTTCAGGATGATGTCGGTGGCGTCTTCCACCACGCCTGGGATCGGGCTGAATTCGTGCGAGACTCCTTCGATGCGCACGCCGGTGATGGCTGCGCCTTCGATGGAGCTCAACAGTACGCGACGCAAGCCGGTACCGATGGTGGACCCGAATCCACGTTCGAACGGCTGCGCAGTGAATTGACCGTAACGCTCGGTGAGCGTCTCGGTATTCGCGACTAAACGCTTGGGCTTCTGGAATCCCTTAAACATATGCCTCTTAACTCCTCCTCGTCGATTGTCGAAGCGGTTACTTCGAGTACAGCTCGACGATGAGCTGTTCGTTCAACTGGATCTGGACCAATTCTTCGCGTTTGGGTTGCTGCAAAACGCGTGCCCGAAGCGCTTCACGATCGACTTCCAGCCAGGACGGGCTAGGAGTGTGTGCGG
>CBAAAA010000408.1:0-4723 GCA_964658695.1 uncultured Solirubrobacteraceae bacterium
TAAAGAGCGACCGGTCGATCTGGCCATTGCGGAGTGACCGGAGGATCGCACTTACTCCCTCGTCTATAGCGGTATCAGCGTTATCTCCCGGCTTAAGCAGCGAGGCGGCAATACTCTGCGATAGTGGGCCGATCAGATTGACGCCGTCCTGATTAGACAACAGAACGACTGCGGCACTCTTTGTCGGGAACACAGTGTTAGACGCAAGGAAACCTGACACTTCGCCGCTGTGTGAAATGACTGGCGCGCCATCCTGCTCGGAGACGAAGAGGCCGAGCGCGTAATGTGTTGCCTTTCCATCCTTCAGCTTGACCTCATGCGCGAATTCTTCGTAAGACTTCGCAGAGAGGATCTTTTTCTGTAAGAAGGCAATGTCCCAGCGCGAGAGATCGGAAGGCGTCATACAGAGTTCGCCCGCGGCAAAGTACCAGCCCGGTCCTTCTCCGGCCACAGATCGAGGCGGCCCCAACGCAAATCGCGTATAACGGGATGCATCGCTGGTAGAGCGATCCCCACAATCACCGGGTGAAGTCATCCCTAGCGGATCAAAAATTCGTTCCCGTAAGAAGGGAACCAGCTTCTCGCCGGTCGCCTTCTCGAAAATTTCGCCCGCCAGAACATAGTTTGTGTTGCTGTATTGCCACCGGGTACCGGGATCGAAATTCAATGGCTTCTTCGCCCAGTGATTGAGAATCGCTTGCGGCGTTGTAGGCTTGACCCATTCGGGAATGATGTAGTCCTGAGGCGCATAGTCTTCATAACCGGAGGTGTGCGAGAGCAGCTGCTGAATCGTAATTTCGTTTGCTCTCGTGAGGTCAGGGAAGTACTTCGCGACTGTGTCGTCAAGAGCAAGCTTGCCGGCTTCCTGCGCAAGAAGAATCGCCGCCGCCGTAAACTGTTTGCTGACCGAGCCAACAGCATAGCGAGTGGTGGTCTCGGCACGACGATGTTCCCCAACATCTGCAAATCCGAACGCTCGTGCATAAGCGGTTTTTCCGTTCTGAACAATTGCTACAGAGACGCTGGGAGCCCCAGTCTCTTTTAGTGCAGCTTCGATCAGCCTGTCATATTCGGAGCCGTTCAGAACGGGATTTTGTGCCCACAAGCAGAGACTACCGACGAACAACAATCCAGCAAAGTGACGCATCTGAAAATCAATCCTCTCATGCGCGAGATGATGAGAAGGTGAGGATCCCACCACTCCGATTCATCGCCAGGCATTGGCAACAGCTTCTTCCAACCTTAGACTGCTGCACGATGCCGGCGTGAAGATTGCCCTCGGCACCGATTCGGGAGCGAATCCATACCGGATGGCTGGCTTCGCAGAGCATCGGGAACCGCGGTTGATGGTCGCCGCCGGACTCACGCCGCTACAGGCCATTCAATGCGCCACTCAGGGAACGGCGCGCATGCTCTCCATCGACGGCCAAACGGGAACCCTGCAGCCGGGCAAGTCCGCGGATCTGATAGTTCTGGATGCGGATCCTGCGGTTGATATCGCGAATTCGGAGAAGATCAACCTCATTTTTCACCACGGCAAGCGCGTGGACCACGAATAAAGCGACTGCGAATTCTCTGAAGGTCTTTATGCCTTCTTAAGCCTGGAACACTTAATTTCAGTACAGGTAGGCATCGACGGGTGATATTTTTCACTGGTCAGCCGAAAGAGGAAGGCACATGATTGTGATGAAGTTTGGTGGATCGTCTTTGGCATCCCCCGCCTCCATCGACCGCGTAGTTTCTATTATTCAGTCTCAAGCTGCACGCAAGCCGGTAGTGATCGCATCCGCAATGGGTGATACGACGGACGATCTTCTGGAGATACTTTCCCATGCGCGCCGTGCGGACACTTACTCTTGTCTGAAATTACAAGACCAGGTAAGAAGCCGTCATTTTGCCGTTTGTGAAGAACTTCTTCAGGGCGAACAGCAAATCGTTCTCGATCAGTTCCTGCGGGAAACATTTCGAGATCTGCACGTTCACATGCTGGAAGTAGCCGAAGGCGAGCGCAGGTTTACAGCTGAACTGCAGGACTGGACCTTAAGCTTAGGAGAACAACTCTCCAGCCGTGTTCTCGCCGCCGTTGTGCGTGAGTGCCGCGGAGCGGCAGCGCATCTGGACGCTCGAAAGCTAGTCCTGACGGACGATCATTTTACGGCTGCGGTGCCCCTCTATTGGGAGACGTATGCGCGCATTCGCTGGGCTGTCCCCGCGGCTGCTCAGAATGGCATTCCTGTACTTGGCGGCTTCATCGGAAACACAGCAGACGGCCGCACCACCACGCTCGGACGAGGCGGTTCGGATCTGACGGGTTCCATCGTGGGAGCAGCTTTGAATGTGGAAGAAATCCAGGTCTGGAAGGACGTTGATGGAATGCTCACGTGCGATCCGCGCATTCTCAAGGGCGGTCATCAAGTGAGACGGATGTCTTATGACGAAGCAGCTGAGCTGGCGCGAGCTGGCGCGACCATCTTGCATCCTGACACCATAGCTCCGGCCAGACGGCTGCGCATTCCAATCGTTATCAGAAACACCTTCTTCCCGGAAGGCCAGGGGACCACAATCGAACAGTCCTCCGGGACGCCAGTGTCGCAGGCCAAGTCCATTGCAGCCAGGACCGGAGTCACGCTTCTGGAAGTGCGGACCGGGCTAGGCACGAGTCCGCTGGAAGCCCTGATGCAGATGTGCGCCCAGACTGATGCGGCGGCAAGCGTTCTATGTTCTTCCGAGCAGGCCACTTACATAGTGGTCGACGAAAGTTCCAAGGCCTTCGAACACAACTTTCGAGTGCCTCACTGCCTGGAAGTAAGAATCCGAAGCCGCCAGGCGATCTTAACCGTTGTCGGTCACGGGGTTGAGGCAGATGATTTTCGAAAACGCGCGGAAGCGGCCCTCCAGAGCATAACTCACTTCGTAATCCCGGGTGCGGAAGCGAGCAATTCGCTCCGCATTGCCGTTCCTCAGGATCAGATGCCCGATGCGATCCGGTCTCTCCATGGATCGTTCTTTGCAAAACCCGATCCACGTCTATTCATTGCGAGCGAGACGGCGAAGAAGCTGGCGACCCCCTCGTCGGATGCACTCATCCCTGCCGCGAACCAGTCGCGAAATCGCTTCGCTGCTCGACCGGCGCTTCTGCAATTCAATTAGTATCAGTCGTCTGTTGTGAGAGAACTTACGGCTCCCGCGGGCCGAGCGGCTCGTTGAAGCTGACACCTTCGTCCGCAGTGTCATCCGGGTCTGGCTCAGGAGGCGGCTCATCTACACGGGGCTCTCGCGGACCCAAAGGCTCACTTGTCTTGGTTGGCGGCTGCTGCGGTTCTTGTTCCAACTGCGTTTCGTCTGACTGCGACATGCTCTTTGCTCCTCATCTCTCTAGCGTTTGGGGGCTCGTTTAAAAAGGATTGCATCCTTCTGATCCCGCGCACGAACGTATGCAAGTTTCGTGCCACTTCGATTCCATCTAAACGAGGATATCGTGCCTTCGGAGACCCGGAGCAATGCTCTGACACTGCCCCCATGCAGCGGCTGTCTCCAGATGCCACACGACAGCTTATCCTCGTCCACGTAATCCAGCGCCGTGCCGTCCGGGCTCCATTGGATGGGACGCAAGATCGGCACCTGTGGCAAACGAGTGAGAATTGAGCCATCGGCCGTTGAAACGATAGCAGTTATCCAGCGGCCATCCTCTTCGCGAATATTACAAGCGAATTTCGTTCCATCCGGGGAGAGAACAGGAGATCGGGCCCTTGACTGAAGAACCCGCACAGGCATGCCGCCATCCACCGAAGCCTTCCAGATACCTAAACTGTTGGAGCTCCAGGAAGTGTAGTAGACCCACTTTCCGTCGGGAGAAACATCGGGCTCGTCATCGAAGTTCGAACCACTGGTCAGCCGGCGTCTCTTCCCATCGCTGAGGTCTACAACCCACAAATTGAGATCATCGCCTTCTGAGCCGCAGTTCGACGCATATACGATGCTGTGACGTCCAGGCGCGACGGCGGGATTTGTTTCCACACAGGTTTCCGCACGCGCGATAGGTTCGATAGTGCCGCTCTGGTCCAGCTTTGAAAGGTTTAGATTCCCGGAGCGTGTGGACGGAAAGACAAGAGACTGGTCGTCCAGCCCTTCGGCCGAATTGATTTTCTCCGAGTCGCTCGTGAGCTTCCGGGCGGATCCAAGATCGCGCGAGTCGGCGCTCCAAATGGACGACCGTTCATCAAAACGAACTGCCGCAAGCATCTGGTTGTCTCTGGTGACACTGAAGCTCTCCAAGCCGACAATGTCAGATCCCCCTTCGTGGAACTGCCCCGTCGGAAGGAATAACTGCACCAATCCGGATTGTTGCGCGCCCCTCTGCATCCCGGCAAATACCAGCAAAGAGCCGCCATCGAGTGCGAGTGGACTCCTGAGTTGCCTCAGCGACTTTGGGATAAAAGTTCTAAGAGCGTGCCCGTCGAGAGCGTACAAAGAAACTGTGGCTCGAGTCGGCTCGCCTAGTCGTGCGGGATAGCTGACGATGCCAAACCAGTCGTTTGCGGGAGACCAGGCAATCTTCCTGCTTACCTCGGTGCCAGCCAGGGTGACGACGGCATTCAAGCTGCGCGGACTCGAAGCTGAGCCCATCAGGATCTGATTTACATCCTGTGTTCCCTGTGTCTTTCCCCGCACGAAGACGAATCGATCTCCAGTCGGCGATATTGCGATGGGACTGTCCAGATCC
>CBAAAA010000409.1:0-4717 GCA_964658695.1 uncultured Solirubrobacteraceae bacterium
GGCGAACCTCACCATGCTGGCAGTTGGAACCGAAACGGACGGATCTGTAGTCTGTCCATCCTCGATGAATGGACTGGTCGGGATCAAGCCGACCCTTGGTCTGATCCCCCAGGCCGGGATCATCCCCATCGCGCACAGCCAGGACACCGCCGGACCAATGGCGCGAACCGTCCGAGACGCGGCGATCTTACTCGGCGTGCTTGCCGGCAACGAACACAATTCCATTGACTATACAAAATCTCTGGATCCCAATGGACTCCGCGGCGCGCGCATTGGGATTGCAAGACAGTATTTTGATATCGGATCGACCGTTATCCGGACTATGGAAGATGCCATCAAACTCATGCGGAATGCCGGAGCCGAAATCGTTGACCCAACTGACCTACCCCACTTCGAATCCTGGCGCGAGACCGAAAATACCGCCCTGCTCTACGAGTTTAAGGCGGACCTGAACCACTACCTTGCGAACCGCGGCGGAAAGGTTCGTTCATTGGCCGAGTGCATCGACTTCAACATCACCAACCGGACACGGGAAATGCCATTCTTCGAACAGGAACTCATGGAGCAAGCGCAGGAAAAGGGTTCGCTCGACGAAAAGGAATACAAGAAGGCCATCGCCGAGAACAAGCGATTAACTGGAAAGGAAGGAATCGACAAGCTGTTCCACGAACACAAGCTGGACGCGATTGTGGGCCCGACTTCCGGCCCCGCCTTTCTCACTGACCTGATAAGCGGGGATCGCATTGGGAGCGGCTGCGCCTCCCCTCCCGCTGTTTCCGGGTACCCGCACATTACCGTTCCAGCCGGATTCAAGTCCGGCCTTCCATTTGGCATCTCTTTCTTTGGAATGCCCCGCACCGAAGCAGTGCTCCTTCGGCTGGCTTACGCATTCGAGCAGGCTGCCAACGCCAGACGGCCGCCCAGATATCTTGTCACGGCGGATCTTTATGCCTAGTCTCACCATCAAACCGAGTGATGGCGAATCCCGGCAAGCATCGTGTAGTGATCGTGGGCGCAGGCTTTGGTGGACTGAACGCAGCGCAGGCTCTGAAACACGCTCCCGTCGAAGTTACGATCATTGACCGGCGAAATTTCCACTTGTTCCAGCCGCTGCTGTATCAGGTGGCGACCGGTTCGCTTTCCCCTGGAGAAATTGCGGCCCCAATACGCGGCATTCTCAGCCGTCAGAAGAACGCCGCTGTGCTGCTTGGGGAGGCTTGTGACGTCGATGCCAAAGCGAAACAGGTAATCCTGAAGGACGGTACCTCCCTTCCGTACGATTCCTTGATTGTTGCTACAGGTTCTCAGAGCAGCTACTTCGGGAATGACCAATGGAGCCGTTGGGCGCCTCCGTTGAAGACGATAGAAGACGCCACCTCTATCCGTCATAAGATCCTGCTGGCTTTTGAAGCGGCGGAGCGCATGACGGATCCGGTCGAGCGGCAGGCTTGGCTTACCTTCGTGATTGTCGGCGCGGGGCCAACCGGGGTCGAATTATCCGGCGCACTGGGCGAAATTGCTCACCACACGCTCAAGAATGATTTCCGTTCCATCAAACCAAGCGAGGCCAGGATCATACTGGTCGATGGCGGCGATCGCCTGCTTTCTACCTACCCCGAAGACTTGTCAAACAAGGCGCAAAGGCAAGTGGAAGGACTCGGTGTCACCGTTGAACTAGGATTGATGGTCTCGGAAGTCGACGGAGAGGGCGTCACCGCCAAAACAAAGTCAGGCGACACGCGGCACTTCGCGACGCACACGGTGATCTGGGCCGCGGGAGTCGCCGTTTCCGCGTTTGCGCGACAGCTTGCCATCCGGGCCGATGCCCCTACCGATCGCGCCGGACGAATCAAGGTTGAGCCCGATCTCACAATTCCGGGCTACCAGAACATTTTCGTAGTTGGCGATCTAGCGGCAATGGCCGATAAGCATGGAAAGCCGCTTCCCGGGGTAGCGCAAGTAGCCATGCAGGGCGGGTCGTACGTTGCCAAGACCATTTCGCACCGTCTTGCGGGGAAGCAAGATCAAAAGCCCTTCCACTACTTCAATAAGGGCGACCTGGCAGTCATCGGCCGTGCGGCTGCAATAGCCAACGTCTTCGGGGTCCATCTTTCCGGCTTTCCTGCCTGGCTGGTATGGCTCTTTATCCATATCCTGTACATCGTCGAGTTCCAAAGCCGGATCCTGGTTGCCATCGAGTGGGGTTTCCTATATCTCACTTACAATCGGGGCGCACGGTTGATTACTGGCTCCGGGGATCAGGAAGTCGTCTCCGAAGCCGACACGCTGGCCGAAACGACCGAGGCGCCAAGATCATCAGCTGTCGCACACTAAGCCGCTTGAAGCCGACCCAAGGTGATAACTTGTGAGTTTCCTCTATGCAATTGGTGATCACCGGGCTGGATGGCTCGTCCCGGACAGTCGAGCTGCAGAACACGGCGCTGTCCATCGGAAGAGCATCGGATAATGCGCTCGCATACCCTAACGATCCCGCGCTTTCCCGCTATCACCTTTGCCTTGAACCTGGCTTGAACGGTTGGATCGTGAAAGATTGCGGCAGCAGAAATGGGACCATCATCAATTCGGCTGTTTTGATAGGAAATCACACCCTCGAAGCAGGCGACCAGATTTTTGCCGGTCACCTGACGATCGACGTTTGCGAGACGCCATCCAAAGGGGGTGAGACGCGCAGCATTGTCCGTTTCGTACGACAGGACACCGAATCCCTTCGCCGGGAAGCCACGATCGTCACCAATCTGAACGAGGTTCTCGGCGATGGACGCCGTACGGCCGCCGAGTCCGCCATCAGTTCCTCCCATGCGGTCAAAGCACTCATTCGGGCGGGAAAGGAGTTAGCAGGACATCGCCCGCTGCAGCAACTGTTTGAAATGATTCTGGAACTGGCGCTCTCAGCCGTCGAGGCCAAACGAGGGGTGATCCTTATCGCTGAGAACGGCACTCTCACAGTTCGCGCCAGCCGCGGAGAAGAGTTCACCATCAGCACAGCCGTTCGGGACCGGGTCATACGGGACCGTGCCGCATTCCTGGTGAAGGACGCCCTCATAGACACGGCTCTTGGCAAGCAGGAGAGTATCATTCTGCAGCAGATCCGAAGCTTCGTGGCAGTGCCGCTGCAGACCGGGGATCAGGTCATCGGCATTCTCTACGTTGATAACGGAACGTTGTTCCGGCCGTTCTCCCAGGAGGATCTCGAACTGCTCACCGTAATGGCGAATGTAGCTGGAGTGCGGATCGAGCACGGCCGTTTGCTGGCCATCGAACAACAGGAACAGCTGATGCAGTTCGAGATGGCGCAAGCGAGCGAAATTCAGCAGAATCTTTTGCCCTCCCAGGGTCCCGAGATCGCAGGCTATGACATTGCTGGATTCAATCTTCCGTGCCGGGCAGTTGGTGGCGACTATTTCGACTTCCTTCCCTATCGCGACGGACGTCTCGGCCTGTTTATCGCTGATGTTTGCGGGAAGGGGCTACCCGCGGCACTCATGATGTCGAGCCTTCAGGTGCGGGTTGAAATGCTGTTTGAAACCGAGCCGGACGCCGCCTCCGCGCTTACTATCCTGAACCGCAACATCGCGCGACGCTGTCCCCTGGGACGCTTTGTCACTGCATTTTACGGTGTACTGAACCCACATACCGGCGAGCTGCATTATGCCAATGCAGGCCATAATTACCCGGTCATTCTGCGAGCCGGTGGACAGATAGAAGTCCTGCGCGGAGCTGGCCTGGTCATGGGCTTATTCGCCAACGTCTCTTACCAGCCGCATTGCGTGCACCTCCAGACGGGCGATCTGCTGGCACTGTATAGCGACGGTGTGACAGAAGCCTCGTCCCTCACCGGGTCTCAGTTTGGAGAACAGGGTCTGACAAACTTCCTTGCCGCCAGCGCCTCCGATTCCTCTGAGCAGATTCTAACCAAACTTGTGAATCACGTTCGCAGCTGGTCGGGAGCTTCTGTCTTTGCAGACGACTTCACGGTCGTGCTGGTACGGCGAAAATAATTCCGCCATCCGCGCACTACACTTATAAGGAATCCCGAACGGTCAAATGGATCTTGCTCTTATCATTCTCGGACTGCTGTTCATCATCGCGAGCATGGTGCTGTTCCTGAACCCTCCCGAGGCATGGGTGAAGAGAGCGTTCGGGCGCTCTCACGACAAATTGAAGCCCAAAGCGGCCGCAAAGTCACCAACAAACCCAGACGAAAAACCTTAACCGGCGACATCGGCCTGAAGTTTTCCCCCCGCATCGATGATGCGATTGCTTTTTACCGACGGCAATGTAAACGTGAACGTAGCGCCCTGATCCGGGAAGCCCTTAGCCGAAATTTTCCCTCCGTAATGGGCAGCTATCCTTGCACAGATGGCCAGCCCGATGCCATTACCAGGAAATTCGCTTCTCAGGTGCAGCCGCCTGAAGACCTTGAAGATTCTTTCGTTGTACTCGGCGCTAAATCCGATGCCGTTGTCAACGATCTCGAAGCACCAGTCATCGGCTTCTTTCTGCGCGGAAACCCGGATCACTGGCGCTCGATGCGGCGACCGGTATTTCAAAGCGTTGCCGATGATGTTCTGAAGGAGTTGCAGCAGATGCGTTGGCTCCACCGCCACTTCGGGAAGATCTGAATATAGGATCGCAGCGTTGCTCTCGCTAATCGACAGCGCGAGGTTTGCCTCGACCTCTTTTATCACTTCGCCCG
>CBAAAA010000410.1:0-4709 GCA_964658695.1 uncultured Solirubrobacteraceae bacterium
AAAAGAAGTTTAGCCGAGGACGGTCCAGACCCAGCAGCGTCACCGATCCTCCCAGCGCGCGCACATTGCTTTCGTAGCTGCCGCCCTGGTCGAAGATGAAGGTCTTCGTGCCGTACTTCATGGCGCCCGTAAACAGCGCGTTGGAAGTGAAGCTTTTCCCGGTGGACGGGCCGCCCACTACCGTTGTGTTGCCGTTGCCATTGACAAACGGCGTCAAATAGAACGGCGTTCCAGCGCGCGTCTCATAGATTTGGGTGTATTCGTCCTTCAGGTCGTCAGACCAGGCATGACCGAGAAACGGGCTGTACACGAAAGACAAATTGGCCTTGTGGTCTCCCCGCAGCCAGAACCTCCGCACGTTGTAAGGCTGCCCCGGAAAGCACGAAAGATAGGCCGAGACCGCGCCGCGCTTTTCCTCGACCAGCCCCGCTTCCGCTGGATCACTGAAGATGTTCTGAATACGCGGCAGCGCCGCTTCAATCTGTTCTGTATTGCGCGCATGCACCAGACCGAACAGGGAGTAATGCCCGTAGTAGTGGCGTCCATCGAGATCAATGAGGATGTCGCCTACGCTCTCTACCTTTTTTTCTTGTGCAATGGTGGAAGCGCGCGGCGGCGGGGGGAGCATCGGATTGTAGCCACCAACAGCAGCGGTCCAGATGTCGCTCCCGGCCATACCCACAGCATTCTCAACAGACGTTGCTTTGCTGCGTGTCGCCTTGCTGGTCTTGCGCTGCCACACCGAGCACCAGACCATCTCGCAGTTCACCGAAGAGAGCAGACCCCACAAATCCGGACGCGTACCGTGCGGTGGTTCCACGAGCGAAAGCACCTGGCAGTACCTCTTCCCCACTCGCAGGTAATCGCCTTCGAGCCCGATATGCACCCGGCCCAGCTTCTTAGGCGCCTGATTGGGCAACGCGGCCCGGTGCGTCATCCGCGAGCGATCGAGATTCAGCAGGTAGCTGTACATCTGTACCAGCTCATCCGGCTTAAGTCTCTTAAGTTGCAGCATGCCGAGTTGCTGCTCGTAGACATCGGCCGCATTCCGGAGCTTGCGCAAGGCCGAGCGGGATCTCTCGGCAAACTCTTCCGCGTCGTCGCTTACCTTCCCAGGCAGGTACAGCGTCACGAACAGCCGGACGCCTTTGAAATTGGCGTTGGCTTTCAGAAACGCCGCACGATCCTGAGCTTGTGCCCGCACCGCCTCTTGCGTAATCGGACGCCCGATGATTTCATCGTTTTCGGCAGTGATCAGGTACTCAAAGACCTGACATTCTTCCGGCAGCATCCGGTTGGCTCTGCCAATACGGCTCGAGATGTAATTCAGCGTGTTGCGATCGAGGCCTTCGCTGTCGACGCCGCCCACGCTGAAGGTGACGCCGTAGCCCGCGGAAGTGGCGAACAAGCCATCTCGCAGCAGGCGCGGACGGAAAATATCATCCACCCTTCCGGCCTTCCCAAAGGGACGAAGCGGATCAGGAGTCGAATGGAAATAGGGCGCTGTCAGAGAGAACTGCATTATTTTTCTTTTCCCGGGTCGAACTCCGAAGGCAGTAACAAATCGTGAAGTAAAAAGAGTGGCTCTTTCGGATCTTTTCTACAGAGCCACCAACCGAAACCCAGCGCAGCCGGACTAAAGAGAGCGCCTGCGATCTGGCAATGCGGAATGAAAAAGAGCACCACCGAGAGCGTGATGATGCCGAGAATGGCGTACCAGGGCATCCCAAACTTTGGTGGTGCCGGGTTTAAAGAGTCGTTGATCGGCTCTAATTGCAGTTCGTCCGAGACCATGGAGGACTCCGGGCTTACTGCAGAAAAGAAAAGGGCAACAGGATGACGCTTGCCGCGATCTGTTGTCCAGTCAACTTGCTGACGAGAGCAAACGACAGACCAGCGAGCAACGCGCCAACGAGGCCACCGCCGACCATTGCCAACCCTCTGGGCCGATTGGTCGTTAGCTGCAGGCCGCCTGCGATCAACAGGCCGACAAAGCCGAGGACAGCCAGGCCTAAGATGACCTTGAGGACGGTGGTCCCGAGTGTGCCAAAGTCGACGACATCGCCCGAAATATCACCACTCTGCGCGAGCGCCAAAGCGGATGAGAGCATACAGGCGCACAGCAGCCGTGCGCCCTGTGAATGCCGGATGCGGGCAACGGTTAAACTACATTTGGAAGCGAGCTTTCTCATTAGGGTTCCTTTCGGGCCTGGCGGCGCGGACTTTCCACGGTGAGCGCCGCCAGTGTTATTTGGTAAATGGTTTCCGCCGGCGCTACTGATCCGGCGAATGAATTGAGAGCTTTTGGTCGATGCTACGTATTGCTGGGATCAATAGCCTTGCGATCACCGAGATCACGGGCCAGAGGACGCAACCAATCAGTACCGTGATGACGCCGGCCAAAGACGGCCGCACGACCTCGATTTCGGCGAACTCCTCAGCTGTACGGGTTGCAAAGTGCAGGCCCCCGGATTCGCTCCAACACTACGGGAGAGACGACTCTCTTGAGAGCTTGTCAACTGGCGTGTCGTGGTGAGTTCTTTCGAATGCTCCGATCTGCTGCTCTTCCGCTGCAGAGCACATATGATTGGGGAGCGCCCACCAGTTGGTTTGTTGCATTTTGGTTCCCTCATGCCTGCTTCGCTGCGATACGCTTGCGCGCCTTTTACGATTTCTTTGATGCGTGTTCTGTCGACTGGCCGCTGCGGATACCAGGCCGCGCGTCTTGCTCAGGCTGCGTTTGCGGTGTCGCCTGGCCGTGATGGTCGAGAATAAATTCAGGCATTGACCCCCTTGTGGTCGGTGTTTAGGGCCGCATGGGTGTTGATCGCACCTCTGCGGTCCATTTTGATTCTTTTGGGAGCGAGGCTGGGATACAGCCACCCCCTATAACAAATTCCGCGCATATCTGAGCATTGATAATACTTGTGCTTTGCCTAGGATGTCAAGCATACTGTGCGGTAGTAGCCAAACACGTTTTGGTAAGGTGCCTAAGTAGCAAAAAATAGGCAAGTTAAAGGGGCGCATTGGCTGAAACCCTCATCACAGCAAATTCTCGATGCTCTGCCATCGAGAGCGAGGAAACAACTTGAGTCGTTATCAAAAAAGACTGGAGAGGACCCATTGGCAATTGTTCAAGCTGGCATCACGCTGTACCAGCAGAACGATGAGTTCAAGGCTCGTCTGATGGCGTCGGGCGAAAAACCAGATAACCCTCGGCTCATTGCTCTAGTTCCAGATCCCGAAAAGCGGAACATCTTCAAAAGTGTCATGTCGCTGCTTTCACGCGATTCAAGTAAGTACAAATCAACTGAAGACTTAAAAGCATGGGGTGGCCTGGGTGCCAAAGTCCGCAACAAGAGACTCGACCCAGCAATTCGAAAGAAGATCGCAAGTGAAGCCGCCAAGGCTCGCTGGGCTAATAAGAAAACACAAGATACTAAATAACCCAGTACTTGGCATCCCGATCCTCTTCCCCGCCCTGCTCGCCATTTATGAGATGTCCCCCTACAGATCAAGAGGGATTCCGCCGGCAAGAACCGATCAACATCCAAAGTTTTCTTTTCCTTTTTATAGAACACGAGCGTTTCTCAGCGGAAAACCTGACAGACTTTTCCCTCTATTCTGTAAGCCACCAGGAAACCTAACCCTGACAAGACCGGAAGCGCAACATTCGCATCGCTACCCAGGGCTGGCACGGATAGCATGCACCTGGTAAATAAATGGATGGGCATTTAAATTCGTCGCTCCTAGGCGCGGCAATCGCCACAACTTCCTTAACGTATTCTCCTCCCCCGGTTCCGGTCTCAAATACTTCCTTCTGGCGCGTAGCGCACAACACCGATCTGCGCTACGATGGCCTCTGTAGTTAATAGCTGTGGATTTTGGCGAAAAGGGGACAACACTCGCCAAATAGTTTTGATTTTCCAACCCGAACGTCACCATCATGCAGAGCCCGAATAGCAACGCCTTGCTTCATCTCGTTGACGATGATGGGCAGCCCGTAAGGTTGGATATACGGGTTGCCGTCCAAGGTGCGTATCGGTATGCATCGCGGCGGTTTCCTAGGATAGACGGCGCGGTGTTGGCCAGCATGACTGAGTCGGTTGCCACCGCCATGTCACTCAGATGTGATCAGTATCAGATCCAGTCCGTAAACCAGTATGCATTGGCAGCACTGATCGGCAAGATCCATGAATGGTACCGAGCTCACCCGCTTAGCGAGACTTCTGTCGCTTCAGAGGAAGCGTTAGAGCGAGCCGCTGGCGGTCAGACGGATCGATCGTTTGGCGATGTAGAAAATCAGGTTTTCCTGTCCCAGATGAAGATCCACCTGAGCGAGAGGGAGCGCCTAATGTTGGTGCTCATTGAGCAGGATCTAGGGAACCCGCAGGCAATCGCGTCCGCGGTTGGTTTGTCCTACGATGCGGCCAAAAAGGCATTACAACGATTAAAAGAAAAGATGAGTACGCTTGTCAACGGAAATAAGAATACCAGTCGTTTGAGATTGCACCATCCCTATGGAAAGGCGGGCACAGGTGCTCCTAAGATGAAGACTGAAGTCGAGAGTGTGTGAAACCCAATCTGGTACGAGAGTTCTTCCTCAAGGCGAACCCTAATCCTGGCCGAGAGGGCTGTCCCGGAGCCGAGGTGCTTAGGGCCATCGCCGCAAACACACTCCCAGTGACGGATCCAGCTCGACTTCATTT
>CBAAAA010000411.1:0-4670 GCA_964658695.1 uncultured Solirubrobacteraceae bacterium
CGCTGAAGGATTGCGGCCTAGCGGCTCGTCTATTCAGGTCCGGCTCTATGCGGAGAATCCCCTCGAAAACTTTCAGCCATCGAGCGGCCGCATTACGGCGTTTGAAGCTCCGCGGAACACGCGCTGCGATACATGGATCGAGACCGGTTCTGAAGTGACGCCGTTCTATGATCCTCTGCTTGCCAAGATTATCGTCAAAGGGCCAGACCGCCCCTCTGCTGTTCAGGCACTGGATCGAGCCCTTTCGGAAACACGCCTTTACGGCATCGAGAGTAATCTTGAGTTCCTGCGTGCCGTCATTCGATCTCCCGAGTTTGCAGCCGGAACTATTACGACTCGTTTCCTGAACGACTTCACTTACAGGTCCGGGAAAATCAAGGTTCTGTCACCAGGTGTTCAGACCATTGTTCAGCAGTATCCGGGACGCCTGGGATTTTGGGATGTCGGCGTTCCGCCCTCAGGTCCGATGGACTCTCTCTCGTTCCGGCTTGCGAACCGCCTGCTCGGTAATGCAGAACAGGCGCCGGCCCTCGAATGCACACTGTCGGGTCCCACACTACGATTCCTCTCGGCGAGTCAAATCGCCATCGGCGGCGCGGAGATGCAGGCGCATCTGGATGGAAGACCGATCCCGATTTGGACCGTGATCAACGTCAGTCCCGGCTCGGTACTCACGCTGGGCGCGATTCAAGGTGCTGGCGCCCGAACTTACATCGCAATCGCCGGCGGCTTCGATGTTCCACAGTATCTGGGGAGTACGACCACCTTCACGCTTGGAAATTTCGGCGGACATGCAGGACGGGCGTTGCGTGCTGGCGATTACCTTTCTTCAGGCCTGCTGGAGACACAGGCTGAGGACAAGCGGGAGCTGAAGACGAAGCCGCGGCTATCCTCCAATTGGAAAATTGGCGTTCTATATGGCCCGCATGCGGCCCCTGATTTTCTCACCGAAGAGGACATTAATACTTTCTTTGCTTCCTCCTGGCGGGTTCACCATAACAGCAGTCGCACCGGGGTTCGCCTGATCGGTCCTAAGCCTCAATGGGCCAGGAAGGATGGTGGAGACGCCGGTCTTCACCCATCGAACATTCACGACAATGCATACGCGGTGGGCGCCGTCGATTTCACCGGTGACATGCCCGTTATTCTGGGCCCCGATGGCCCTAGCCTTGGCGGCTTCGTCTGTCCGGCCGTCGTTGCGAATGCTGAGCTCTGGAAGGTTGGTCAACTTAGTCCAGGGGACACCGTGCAGTTCATTCGTCTCAGTGAGCGAGGGGCGCAAGAACTCGATTATGCTGTTGAGGACCTCGTAAGTACCCTTGGGGGTTCTCTGCCGGAGCCGAAGGAGGGAGCTGCGGAACCAGCTGTTCTCCGCACACGCCCCGAACAGCAGATGACCATTCGTGCATCGGGTGATCGCTGTCTTTTGATTGAACTTGGGCCCACTGTCCTCGATCTCGCCTTACGCTTTCGAATTCATGCGCTTTTACAGGCGATTGAAGCTGAGAACCTGGACGGCCTGATTGACTTGACTCCAGGCATTCGGTCGCTTCAAATTCACTACGATTCACACCAGGTCGATCGTGAAGTACTTCTCGACGTCGTAGAAAGGCTCATTGGAGAGTTAGCTTCAACGCAAGACATCACCGTCTCGTCTCGCATTGTTCACCTGCCTTTGTCCTGGGACGATCCAGCCACGCGCCTTGCGATTGAAAGGTACATGACTTCGGTTCGTCCAGACGCCCCGTGGTGTCCCAGCAATCTCGAGTTCATCCGGCGAATCAACGGGCTGGAATCGATCGAAGATGTTCAGCGCATCGTGTTTGAGGCCAGCTACATGGTTTTGGGCCTCGGAGATGTTTACCTGGGCGCGCCTGTCGCCACTCCTCTCGATCCGCGGCATCGTTTAGTCACCACGAAGTACAATCCAGCGCGGACGTGGACTCCTGAAAACGCGGTCGGCATTGGCGGCGCTTACCTTTGTGTATACGGGATGGAAGGTCCGGGCGGCTACCAGTTCGTGGGCCGTACCGTTCAGATGTGGAACACATATCGCGTCACGCGGGAGTTCGAAGCAGAAAAACCCTGGCTGCTGCGCTTCTTCGATCAGGTTCGCTTCTACCCGGTTTCTGCTGCGGAATTGCTGGATCTCCGTCGCGAGTTCCCGCTCGGGCGCGTCGGTTTAAAGATTGAACCACTTGAGTTCCGGCTTCGCGAGTATCAGGAGTTCCTCAAGGGCATCGAGTCTGAATCCAATCAATTCCGGGACGTACAGCAATTTGCGTTTCGCGAAGAACGCCAGCGCTGGGCCGAGCGTGGCGAGTTAAATCCGGTTGCAGATGATGATGCTTCCTTAGCAGTGGCGGACGTCCAGCGGCCTGTCCCGGAAGGCTGCGTCGCTTTGTACGCTCCGACAACCGCTTCGGTCTGGCGAGTGCAAACGCACAACGGAGAAGAGGTGGCATCTGGCCGGTGCTTGCTGATTCTGGAGGCCATGAAGATGGAGATTGCGATTCACGCGCCGCACGCCGGTGAAGTGGTTGAGGTTTTCTGCCTGCCCGGCGCGATGGTGAATAGCGGCCAACCTCTTCTTATCTACCGGCCGCGTATATGAGGGATGCGAAAACGCCGAATCTCTCAATAGCCGTTCTCTTGGCGCTCTATCGTTCCGGCGGGGCAGTACCTAAAGATGTCATAAACGCCATCTACGACATATTAGAAGCGTCTCCGCTTCATCCCGTTTGGATTTCGCTAACGCCTCGATCCCAAGCGCTGGAACGTGCCACCACGCTCGCAAAGAGCAGGGAACTCCCTTTATTCGGGATTCCATTTGCAGTAAAGGACAACATCGATGTCGCTTCCTTCGACACGACCGCCGGTTGTCCTGCCTTCGCCTTTCGTCCCGGCAGAACGGCCTTCGTCGTCGAACGCCTCCTTGAAGCGGGAGCCATCCTCATTGGCAAAACGAATCTCGATCAGTTCGCTACCGGGTTAGTTGGTACCCGTTCTCCCTACGGCGCCAACTCGTCGGTTTTCAACAGCGATTACATATCGGGTGGATCTAGCGCTGGATCCGCGGTTGCGGTCGCCAGCGGACTTGTCTCCTTTTCATTGGGCACGGATACGGCCGGCTCAGGGCGGGTCCCAGCGGCTTTCAACAATATCGTTGGCCTGAAACCCTCAAGAGGGCTCCTGAGCACGTCCGGCGTGGTGCCCGCTTGCCGCTCTCTCGATTGTGTTTCGATCTTTTCGCTAACCTGCGCCGATGCCGCTACTGTGTTCGAGATCGCCAGGGACTTCGATGTGTCCGATTCGTACGCGAGGCCCTGGCCTACCACTCATGCCCCAATCCCCGAACGTGCGCGTGCCGGCATTCTGCGACGGGATCAGAGACAGTTCTTTGGCGACAGCGATGCAGAATTGATATACCAGCAAACAATCGAGTTTATTGCTGGGCTCGGCCATGAAGTCATTGAAATAGACTTCACTCCCTTTCGCCAGGCGGCCGATTTGCTATACAGTGGCCCCTACTTGGCCGAGCGCTTTGCAGCCGTTGGACCATTCATCAAAGCTCATACAGAAGAAGTGGACCCAACAGTCGGGGCAATCATCGCTGGATCCGAACGCTTCAGCGCGGCGGAAGCGTACCAGGCGGAGTACAGGCTCAAAGCTCTTAGCCGCGAGACCGGCCGTGCATGGGAGCTGGTTGACGTTCTTTTACTGCCAACCGCCCCCACTACTTATAAGATTGAAGAAGTCCGAAGCGATCCAGTGAAGCTGAATGCAAACCTCGGGTACTATACCAACTTCGTCAACTTACTCGATTTAAGTGCAGTCGCTGTTCCAGCCGGCTTCGGTTCGAACGGGATGCCTTTTGGGGTCACCGCTGTCGGGCCGGCATTCAGAGAATATATGCTGCTGGAGTTCGCTGATCGGATTCAACACAGCCGGCTTGCGTTCGCCGGTCGCCACGCAGCGGATGTTCCCGTCGCCGTGTTTCAGCCTTCCCGCGAGGCCAGCGGCTGGGTCTCACTAGCGGTTGTCGGCGCCCATCTTTCCGGGCAACCGTTAAATCATCAGCTGACCAGTCGAGGCTCTAAACTGATTCGGACAACGCTCACGGCCCGTGACTACAAGCTGTTCGCGTTGACAAACGCCACGCCACTCAAGCCCGGATTGGTGCGCACACCGGGGCTGAAAGGGCCCGGAATCGAAGTTGAGGTTTGGCGCGTTCCTGCAGCGGAATTCGGCAGTTTTGTAGCTGCGGTGCCCGCTCCGCTTTCGATCGGCGCCTGTGAGTTAGCGGACGGCGAGACGGCCAAAGGTTTTTTGTGCGAGCCTTACGCCACGGCTGGGATGCCGGACATCACGCATTACGCGAGCTGGCGTAAATATCTGGACTCTATAGCTCAAGGGGGTTAGCGATCAACGGGGGAGCGACCCGATTGAACAGAAGCCTCAGGATGCGGGTTACCCGCCCTTTCGGTGGGCGCGGGCGCCGCGTCAACATACTCGATCCACCCGTCCATCATCTCGTTTTCACTGGCGCTTCCCCATCTGATCACCTTCGTTGGGTCCGGATTGCCTCGTTTATTCGCTGAGTTATCAAAGTGCCCACGCACCTCGATGCGCGTCCCCTTCGGGAGATAGACGGGGTCCTTGGCGCGGTA
>CBAAAA010000412.1:0-4665 GCA_964658695.1 uncultured Solirubrobacteraceae bacterium
GGGCAAGCCGTTATATATCAATGGCTATTGCTGAAGCCGACTTTGAAAAGTGACATCAGATGATAGGCTGTATAAACCTAAACCGGAAGGTGCGAACGAGGACGACGCTCGGCCGAATCGGACTTCCCCGTTCCACAGAGTTGCTTTAGAATAAAGGAGCCTGCTCGATCGAGCGCCATCAAGCAGCTCTGAGGAGATCAGTTATATGCTTGGTGGTTTTCCATTGGAGTCTAACCTCCTAGAGCACCCTCGGTCTACACGTTTAGTAATGGCATTCAGCAGCGCCCTTGCAACAGCATGCTTTACGTCGCCTGGTGTCGCGGCTTCGATCACAGGTCACGTCGATGGTTTGAATGCTGGGTTTGCGGACGGGTGGGCCTGTGTAAGCGGAGCAAACCGACAGGTAAGCGTCGCAGTGTACGTAGGGTCCAATCTCGTCGGGATATTTCCGACGACCCTGCAACGGACAGACCTCGGTTCCGTCTGCGGCGCTACACAAGGATATTTCGGGTTTCAGATAGACTTCTCCGCGACAGTTGATCAACAACTGTATGGCCAGTCTAATATCTCTCTATATGCCATGGCTGACGGATACACCAGTTATCTATTGCCTCCTTCGTCCCAGAACGCCTCCAATCCGTATTCGATACCTCAAGGCATTGTAGGTAGCGCCACTTCGGATGGTAAAGTTCTTGGTTCCATCACAGGGGCGGCTGGGAATACGAACTCGCCAACAGTGATGGTTTTTGCGGGAGGGCCGCAGGGCGGAGGAGGAACTAACGCCGGAAGTCCAACTGTGACTACATTGGGACCGAACACGTATTCGTTTTCACTTAGCTCCTCGACGATACTTAACGATCTCGCCAGCGCCCCGGCAGGATTTGTTTTACCAGTCTACGGTTACGTCCTGGATGCGTTTGGTGCGCCGGTTCCACTTTCAATTCCAACCCCTGTAAGCCCATCGGGAGGAGGAACTTATAAGAGTTTATCCGGCGAAGTTGCGCAGTCCGGCTCGCAGTCAGGCATAACGAATACCATTTTTACTGCGTGGGTCTCTACAAATTCTCAGCTATCCGGATTGTCAGGCACAGTTTCGACGAGTGGAAACGACGCAAGCTTTAGCGAAGCACTCATCGTAGTGGGAGCTATCTCCGGTAGCGAGTCTGCGTGTTTTCAGGCAAATAACACATCTCCCTCGCCTTTGCCGGCAATGTCTCGCTTCGCAGCAGTGATTGAAAAGAACGTCTCAACATCCAGGGTAACCCTTCCAATTGACTTCGCGCTAACTTACGGCATGCCCATGTTAGGAGGCGCGAGCGGAACCTGCCTTGCAACGCTCGTGAGCGCAGGCTATCCATATTTGAGCCCTCAGACTGCTAAGTACACCGACACCAAATACGCTTTTCAGGTCTCCTTGACGCCGGTAGCTGTCGGGACGCCTACGACATTCCCTATCGGCATCGGAAGCGAATTTAAATTTAGTTCCAACGTCAGCTCGACGGCGTACACCGCTGTTGCTTTGAAAATGACTGCGCTTACGCAGGTGGACTCAATAGCGCAGTCTGCAAGCGTAGCAGCTGTACTCGGGGCTCCGGCGGGATCCGGCTGGAACCCTGCGCCAACTGGTAATTGGACCGCAACTACTTCGTTTTACAAGTTTCCCTCTGCGGACTGCCAGGCGTTAGGGCTATCTTTTGGGAGCCCCAACAGTCACTATGCCGTTGCGGTGAATAAAACGCCTACCGAATATACCATCCCGACGGACGCAACGTTACTCGCCGTCCTCCCTTTGTCGGGTTATGACGGGAACGCTATCCAGCAAAACGCTTTCACGTCTTTCGAGTCGACCTCGCAAATTGGCAAGTCGACCGTCTCCTTAGCAGCGAATGATTGCTTGGTCGCGCTGCATAACATTGCTTCTCCGAGCGGCTCTCTCAATGGAAACCTTGATCTAGAGAATCAGTCTACAGCGTACTTCCGGTATTGAGAGCTGCTACCCGCCAGAGACGTTCACGTGAGAGGCCTGTTTTGTTATGATGTACAGACCTACGACGGAAAGCCAATTGTGGCGCGCTTATGCCGTCAGGATTCTGAAGAGGAGTTTTCTGATCAATCCCTGACCTCGCCACGATTTACTTCTTTGACCTTGTTCAAGTTCGCACAGGCTTCTCGATCAGGTTTTTTATTCAGCGATTGCGGACGCAGGTTTTCTGTTGAAGGAGACACGAGCTCAGGAGCGGCACTCTCAGTAAGGCTAGAGCTCCTGCACGATTGGAGTCATATAGAGTTCATTCATTGGTGGGACTCAGCAAAACGCCTTAGTGCCCTGCCCGTGCTTGCGCACGAGGAGAATTCTCGCGGCGGTCGGCTGCAGTTCGTCCGGAGATCAGGCGATGTAGTTCCGCACTTTTCACTGTTGGCCCGAGACGTCAAGGACATTTCAGGTGACATACTCGCTGCGGTAGAAGAAGTTGCGTCTTTGATTCGTCATCCACTTCGTTGGAGGGACATAATTGAAGCATTGCGTGATAAAAGCCTACGACTCTCCTTGGGTGAATCGGTGCTCTGCCTTCTTTCTGCAGATGAGTTACAAGCCCTGGCAAGCCACCTTATGAACGACTATTCCGATCTACAACTCCTACAATCAGCGATGCCGAATAACGTTTCGGTATGCAGCCGCATTCCCGCGTTATCAAACTGGCTTACAAACGGAACCTCTACTCATGCACAGGGTTGCATTGCTCTTGTTGCTGATGCTTCTGACCTGCCTGGCACTTACGGCTTGACTCCACATCAGCCAGACATGGGGCTCGCGTTAAACGCTTTAACCAGGAGGAATATCAGAGCAACGCGGATGGCGTGTATCCTTGGAAGTGCGCGGAACGAAGGGGTATATCTGCTTGAGTGGATTGCTCATCACAGATCGGTCGGATTCGAGCACGTATTTATTTATACAAACGACAACACTGATGGATCGGATGATCTGTTGGGTCTCCTGGCGAAAGAAGGCGTCATAACGTGGATTCGGAATGAAGTTTCTCCTAAAAGCTTGCCGCAGTTCAAAGCTTATGCGCACGCGCTCAATATCCTGCCTTCCATACTGGACTACCGTTGGGCGCTCGTGGCCGACCTAGACGAATACCTAGGGTTCGATAAACAGAAGTTTAGCTCCGTCCAAGACTTTCTTGCCTGGCAGGACTCATTGCGGGCCGATGCCGTGGCACTACCGTGGCTTCTTCATGTAGCTCAGCCTAGCGATAATTGGCATGACGAAAGTTCAGTGACGCGGTTTCCACTACGTGTTCAGAACGTTAATCATCATATAAAGTCTCTTATAAGAGCGAACCTGTTCTGGGGATCAAACCCTCATCATCCAACATCGAGTCTGGGTTTGCCGGTGAGTTATTTAGCAGAGACAGGACTGCCACATATTTCCATGCCGCCAGAGAATAGTCCGTCTCTTTCCGCAAACCCTGTTGCAAGCAACGCGTGGATTGCTCACTACATATTTCGGTCGGCACCAGAAGCTTTGATGAAGATAATGCGTGGTAAGGGTGACGGGCCGAGGGAGGCACAAACTCAAAGCATCGAGAAAATGTTAATGCCTTTTGTGACTCTGATGTATCGCCGGAAACTAGTACGTGATCATCGAACGATTGATTGTGCCGATGGTACGACATTTGAGTTGAAACGACTACGATCCGCCCCAGGCGTTAACGAGTGCGACAGAGCAATCAGGACGAACTTCTCCCTGTCCGTTCGCAAAGCCTGCGAAAGGTTTCTTGAACATCCCGCCGAAGAAAACTCAAAGGATAGGGCGGATTTCAGCGAGATCCTACGTAATCTCTTGGAATGATTCCCCGGTCACTTGTCAAGGCCCACTAATGCCGCGGCTGAGGTAGTCCGGTGCCGTATCTAAGTGCGTTTGTACCCTGTCCCAGCGAAGTGGTTCTGACGCCCGTGGCCGCCTCACATAATTCCGTCGTGCCGTTCTGTGGACATTCCCTGTAGAGCCGCACCATCCGTTCCCACTGCACCGGGCTTGCATCCTGCATCATGGCCTCGCCTGCGTTCCAACGCCCGCCAAAAGCGAGGCTCGCCAGCCAGGTACCGCCACCCCAGGGCAGCATGGCCGTCAGCATGAACCACAGCAGCGCGCCGCCCATGGCCCCGCACACACAAGCCGTCCAAAGCCATTGCTGCTGGTCGTGCCGCGCGCGGGCGGAACCGATCATGCCGCGCAGCTCGCGCACCGTCCCGTCAAGCTCGGCCTGGCTGTGCGCCAGCCCGCCCCGCGCGTCCTGGCCGATGTGGTGCAGCTCGCGGCGCAGCTTGCCAGCTTGCTGCGCCGGTGTGATGGCCAGGGCCGGCGCCCGCTCTATGGCGTCCAGCCGAGCGGCGACACCCTTCAGCTCCTTCGCAATGGCCCCCAGCGTGGGGCTGTAATCCGTCCCGGCAGCAACCGGCCCCTTCGCCTCCTGCCCCTGGCGGTAAACCAGCTCGACGCCGCGACGCAGCGCCGCCACCTCCTCGCGGAGCGCCACGAACGCCTGCTCGGCCCCGTCTGACTGTGAAACAGCACCGAAGCGGGCCCCCCTGCCGAAAAAAGATGTAAGTCACTAATCGGGCTTAGGTAAATTCGTTCGGGAACGACTTCAGGACCTT
>CBAAAA010000413.1:0-4656 GCA_964658695.1 uncultured Solirubrobacteraceae bacterium
GACCGGACACCATTCTTTCCCAGCGTGACCTGCATTTTCGCCAGGGCGCTCTTGTGGATCTGCGATACGCGGCTTTCGTTTACGCCCAGCATCCCGCCAATTTCCTTCATGTTCATATCCGCGACGTAGTACATTGTCACCACCTGGCGATAACGCTCTGGAAGGTCCTGCATTGCGACTTCCAGCGTGCGCTTCATTTCCGACTGCTCAAGCAGTTGATCCGGACTGTTCTTCGGGCAGGCGGGAATTTCTTTGGAAGGCAGGTCATCGCGGTCAACCGATCGCTGTTGGACGGAAGCCAGTCCGAAGCTGCGGAAATCGATCATCAACGACTGCCATCTCTTCGCATCGACTCCCATCGCCTCGGCGATTTCAGGCTGCGTCGGGGTGCGGCCAAGTTTCGTTGTCAGGTCTTGCGTAACCGTCTCCATCTGTTTGTAGTGCTTGCGGGCATCGCGGGAAGCCCAGTCCAGTTGACGCAGGCTGTCGAGGATAGCGCCCCGGATGCGGTGCTTCGCGTACACCGGAAAGGGAATCTGTTTGTCGTCCTGATACTTGCTAGCCGCTTCAAAAAGACCAAGGATTCCAGCATGCGCCAGATCCTCCAGTTCAACGTGTACACCGAGCGACCTCTGAACTCTCCTAGCGGTTGCTTTTACCAGGTGCAGGTGCTCAGAAATTAGCTGATCCCTGCGGCTGAAAAGTTCTGCTTCCGGTCTGTGCTCAAGAGTTGTTTGGGTGGCGGCGTACATTGCTTTTCTCCTGCGGCCGGCTGATCTGTCAGCCTTCGCATTGAGTAAAAGCAGCTGCGGAACCAGCTGAAAAAAGCTGCCGCCGAGACGCTCTCGTGTTGAGATATCTATATTAGAATCAAATGGTTACGGGGAAGAACGCTTAGTCGGTCAGAGGGCTTGGAGAGTTAAAAGGCGAGCGGAGAGCGGGTTCTGTTCCGGAGCGGGTTCCGAAATGGAACGAGCGTTTCGAAGGGGAACGAAAACTTAGCTGGCCTGTTTTGTCAGGCCGAAATGTGCCCGAACAGGATGGGCAGGATTTTCCCTGGGACACGGCTCAACGCCGCTAAGCAGGGATAGCTCCGGCCCCGGCGCGGGGATTGCCAACGTGACAAAGGACATGGGCGACCTATCCGCGACTTCCCCCGCCGACAGTTCGGCTTCAGTGAGCAGGTCGAGCACCGACAAATTCAAAGCCGCAAGTAAGGTATCGGCAGAAGCCTGGTTCAACCTGCGTGCCCCTTTTATTAAATTGTGGATCTGTGGTTGGGAAATGCCGCAAACTCGGGCGAGTCCGCGCTCGGTGAATTCTCCATTGTCGAGTCTTAGCTTAACGATTTGGAGAAGACGGAGGTGTAAAGCGCCGAAATTAGGCCAATTCGAACGAGAACTTGATTCCAAGGTGAAATAGGCTCCCATCAAGAATGACGGTAATGCATATTTTACAGCGTAAGGCGCATCAGTTTATTTTACCGTAAACCATTGGTTCTAGGGGAGTTGTGCTGCAATGAGTAAAAAGATCTCATCAAGCATGAAAAAATTTCACTAGTACTGGCTGGCGAATACCAGAAGTACCCTATCTTAAAAAGGTAAGCCGAAGGAAATTCCGAGGCAAAGGTTCAGGGATAGGGAGTAACAAAAACAATGGAATGGACTCGTTCTGAAACTCTAGCGCTTGCGCAACAGTCTTGCACGTTCTGCTACGGCCTTGGTTTGAGGCCCGGACGCGGCGGGGTGTCAGCCCCCTGCAATTGCGTGTTTCGCGCCATTTTCCGCGCTTGTTTCGCTCGTTTTCGTCAGTGTGCGATGAAGGAGAAACACATCAGCCGGGTTTCACTGGAGTCAAATCCGGGCCGGCAGCGGAAATCCGTCTGGGGGATGAAGAATGAAGAATTCATGGCAGACTTTATCCTGGTGAGCAGGCGCACACTGAGCGCTTACGAATATATGGTTTTCAAATATCATTTCCTTTTGGGCGCGGACTGGAATCTTTGCTGCCGCAAACTAAAAATCGACCGCGGGACGTTTTTTCACGAAATCTATCGGATTCAGCAGAAACTGGGCCGTACGTTCAGAGAACTCGAGCCGCACGCATTGTTTCCCATCGACGAATACTTTAATGGAACGACGCGAGTTCAAAATACCCCAAGCGAGAACGAGTTCCGCGTCGAGACGGAAGCACTGCCGGCCGCGGAAGTTAAGAAGCTGATGCGGTTCCCTTTAAGAAAGGCCGCTTAATCCTGCAATCGTAACCGGCCGGGCCGGAGGCCTCATGGCCTTCGTCCCGGCATTTCCTTTTTGGATCTAGGCTAGACCTCGCCGGGAACGAAAGAACTGAGTCAGCAATTCAGCAGATTCGGCCGCGAGAAGACCTTCTTGAACCTCTACCCGATGATTCAGAAGGTCAGAGTCAGCCAGGGTGAACTTACTGCGAACCGCTCCAAAGCGCAAGTCCCGTGCGCCGAAAACCAGTCTCCCGATACGGGCAGACAGCATGGCTCCGACACACATGACGCACGGCTCCAGTGTCACGTAAAGAACAGAATCAAGCAGGCGATAGTTATTGGTAACCGCGGCAGCTTCCCGAATGGCTTCTGTCTCCGCGTGAGAAGTCGGATCGTTCGCTGCGATGGGACGATTCCAACCTTTCCCGACCAGCTCGCCGGACCTTACCAGGACCGCGCCGACCGGTACTTCGCCAGCCTGTTCCGCACGCTTCGCCAGCTCCAGTGCAAGCTTCATCCAGTGAACGTCGGAGCTGGTCCATTCCAAAATCACTTCACCTGGTCCAAAATCAGTTCACCAACCTCAATCCAGCAACATCAGTCCAGCATCAAACTTTGAACCGGCAGCAGCCGCGTTCCGTATCTCGAATACAGCAGTTCGTCCGATTCATCCGGCAACTGGCCGACAACTCCGGGGAGAAGGGCGAAATTTTCAGTTACTCTGACTCCAAAGGAAATACAGCGTGCTTCGATTTTTCCCATTAGCTTTCAAGAATAGCTGGCGCAACAAACGGCGAAGTCTTCTGACGATTTCCAGTATGGCCGTTTCGCTGTGTCTTCTCGGTGTCTTGCTCGCGATCTATCACGCGTTGTTTTACGGGCAGGCGACGCCGGGGCAAGCGCTGCGAGTCGTGGTCAGGCACAAGGTCTCGCTGGGAAATCCCATTCCAGTGGCTTATGAGAACAAGGTCAGGCAGATCCCAGGCGTGAAGGAAGTGTCGCCCTGGAACTGGTTTGGAGGCACTTACAAAGATGCGCGCGTTCAGAGCAATCAGTTCGCCCGCTTCGGCGTCGACCCAGCGCCGTTCCTGCGGATCAGAACGCAGATGGAGATGCCGGCCGGCCAGAAGCAGTCGTTCATCACTGAGCGATCCGCGTGTATCATCTCTCGCGACCTGGCTGACAGTTTAGGGCTGAAGCTCGGTCAGCGCATCATGCTGACCGGCGATATCTATCCGGTGAATCTGGAACTGATCATCCGGGGAATCTTCGATGACCCCGATGCGCAAGCCTCCCTCTTCTTCAACATGGAGTATCTGCGGCAAGCCCTGCCGGTGCAGCGGCGTGGCTTTGACAGCATCATTGCGGTGCTCGTCAACAGCCCGGACGATGTGCCTCGCGTGGCAAAGGCCTCGGACGCAATGTTCGCTGACTCTTCCTATCCGACCAAGACTGAGTCGGAGCAGCAGTTTGCGCTTAGCTTCGTCGGATTCCTGGGCAATCTGAAGCTATTCCTGATGGTGATTTGCGCGGCCGTGACATTCACCATCCTGCTGGTTGCCGGAAACACCATGGCGATGTCGGTGCGCGAACGGATCAAGGAAGTGGGCGTTCTGAAAACGTTGGGCTTCACCAGCGAGACCATTCTCGGCATTATGATCGGCGAGGCGCTCAGCATCGCGTTAATCGGGGGCGTCATCGGCGTCGTTCTGGCGGCGGGGTTAGCGGGTTGGATCGGAGGGATCCGGCAAGCGATGGTCGCGCAGTTGCACGGCATGACGCTTACGCCACTGACCATCCTGATCTGTCTGACGGTCGCCGGGTTCATTGGAGTTATCAGCTCCTTCATTCCGGCATGGAATGCAGCTCGTACGAAGATTCTCGATTCACTGAGGTACGCAGGATAAACATGGCCATTCCGATCAGTTACAACATTCGCAATCTGATTGTCAGAAAGACTACGACATTGATGACCGCCGCGGGGATCGCCATGACGGTCGCCGTGCTGCTGGCTGTGCTTGGGCTGGGCGCCGGATTACGGGCTGCTTTCGCCACGCAAGGGGATCCGCTGCATATTCTGATCCTGCGCAAGGGCGGCACTTCCGAACTGACCAGTCTATTCACGCCGGAGCAGTTCCAGATCGTGAAGAGCTTTCCCGGAATCGCCAAGGGAAAAGACGGGCAGCCGATGGCCTCGATGGAGGTGGTGACCATTGTCACTCTCATCAATGCGGACAATCCGCAGGGCGCAAACATCACCGTGCGCGGTATTTCCCCAGACGGGATCGAAATGAGAAAGCCGCGGATCACCCAGGGGCGGTGGTTCAAGCCTGGAATGCGTGAGCTGGTTGCCGGCAAAGCGCTCGCAAAGCGTTACCCGCAAGCGCGACCGGGAGGCAGTCTGAAATTTGGCAAAGGCT
>CBAAAA010000414.1:0-4621 GCA_964658695.1 uncultured Solirubrobacteraceae bacterium
ACCGGGCTGAATGACACGGTCGTTTACGAAGACGTAAGCAATGATCTGGTCTTTCGGGGTGGGCAGGTTCGCCGCCGCGGCTATGGCAGGAAACACATACAGGAGCGGAAAGGCAAGGGCGCGCATGTCGATGACAACGGTTGTAACATGCCCGCCCAAGCGGTCGCTGCATCCGGAATTCTTATTGAAGCGGGGGAGCGCTCACTTCAAAGGTTGGCGCCAGCTTGATGGTATCGGTCTGAACCTTCTCCCATTCCTGGAGCGCCAACCCCTGCGATTCAAAAAACGTCCGGACTTTAACGGAGTTCCACCCGAAGAGTTCTTCGAGCATGGGAACGAGCACGCTGCTAGCATCATCGCTCAGCACGGTCCGGCGGGCGATGGGGCTCAAATAGTGGTTCTGCGATACGGCGATAGTAAGTCCGTCCAGACGGTTTACGTGTAACATAACGTGAACATCGGAACTGCCATCCCCGACATAGACCATACGGTCGTGCCGGATGCGCATGTCCGCCCGTAACTGATCGACCACGGCGACCTTTCCGTAGCCAGCCGGGAGACGAACAATGGACTCGATTTCTTCCGTTTCAGGCTGGTAACGAAATCTCGTGCCATGGATGTGATCGGGCGGAACGATGCCTTCGAGAGCAGACTGGATGACTTCCTCCGGGGCGGCTGAAACCACATGAAAGCTGAACTCGCTTCCATCCAGGTCCTCGAGGAGTTTTGAGAGCAGTGGGAGGTTTTCCTTGAGCCGGATCAGTTTGCCGACTTCCCGGAGATGTTCTTTTCGGACGCGGCGAAACGCCGGATCGTGCAGCAGCAGGTAGGAGAGTTCGCCTCCCTGTTGCACAAGATGGATCTGGGAAAGGCCGGCGACCTTTTCCTCGAAGTTCTCGATACCGAGCAGCTTACTAAGGACAAGACCCGAATCGTTGAAGCTGAGGGTCTGGTCAAAATCACTAACGAACAGATATTGTTTTGCTGAATGGGTCATACGCTTTCTCCTTGTAAAGAAACGTTGGATGGAGTTTGGGCTTCGCAGCGGAGCGAAGGTTTAAGTGCGTGGAGAATTTGGCGCAACTGCTTTAGCAAGCGTTGCAGCCGTCAGACAAAGGGCGACGATCAGGAACAGCGCGAAACGAAGGGTGAGCCATTGCGATGCAAATCCGATGAGCGGCGGCCCGAAAAGAAAGCCGATGTAGCCGGAGCCACTGACCAACGCGATTCCAAGTCCTTGTTGCATACCGGCGACACGACCCCCGGCCGCGAAGACGAGCGGCACGATTACCGAGAATCCGGCGCCGGAAAGAGCGAGGCCGGGAAGCGCCCAGGAGGTGGACGGCGACAGGAGTGCAAGAGTCAGGCCAAAAGCGGCGAGCAGTGCGCCGGTGCGTGCGGTGAGAACCGGGCCGAGCCGTTTGGTCACGGCGTCGCCGGCGAGGCGGAAGGCCGCCATGCCGCCGGAAAAGACAGCATAGCCGGCAGCGGCTAAGCCCGGGCCAGCGAACAGGTTCTGCTTCAGATAAATCGCTGTCCAGTCGGCCATCGCTCCTTCGGACAAGAACATACAGAAGCCGATGATCACCAATGTGATGACGGTCGGCGGGATCTTGTTGAGCCGGAGTTTCTCGCTCTGTCGTTTAGGGGCGGCCGCGTGCGTTTCGAGCAGCATCGGACTGGTCACCGCAGCCACAATGAGCAGCGCCGCCGCCGTGATCGCCAGGTGTGCTCTGGGAATAATGTCCTGCGCCGCAGCGAATCCACCCAGGGTGGCCCCTGCCATCGCGCCGATGCTGAACATGGCGTGAAAGCGCGACATGCTGGGACTGCCGAGCGTTTCTTCGACGGCAACGGCCTGCGAGTTCATGGAAACGTCGTTCGCTCCGGCCGCTGCGCCGTAGATGATTAGCAGCGCAAATAGGGAGACGGCGCCACTTGCAAAGGTTGGCCCCACCAGGGCAAGACAGAAAGCCACCGTGCTCCAGGTGGTGACGCGTTTGCTTCCGAAGCGAGTGACCATCCAACCGGTGATTGGAATGGCCATCACCGAGCCGACCGCGGTTCCGAGCAGACAAAGTCCGAGAGCCGCATTGCTGAGACCGAGTGAGGATTGAATGGTTGGAATGCGCGAGATCCAAGCGGAGGCGACAAGGCCATGAATCAGGAAACGGACAATCACGGCCCACCAGGCTGACCTGATATTGCTGCGTTCGGCCAGATGAGCGGGCGCATGAGTAGTGAGTTCTGTCATGCTGGTCCAAGTATGACAGCTTTCGACATTCATTATGGACCTGTAATATCACGTTTCTGAGCGTTCTAGGGCCCTGGACAATGCATGGTACAGTCCGGGGGTGAGAGATGTTCAGGTAGTCGAAGCGGAGCTGGTCGAAATCGCCGGAATACAGGATGAATTCAACAAGTTTGAGCGGATTATCGCCTGGTCGGCCGCTCATCCCGACGAAGTGGTGTTTGCGGTGCGATTCTTAGGCGGGCAATCGCCTCAAGGGCTGGAGCGCTGGATTGAACAGCACGAGCACCATCTACCGGACTCCATTACACGGCCTCCCAGGGATTAAGCAACGCCGCTCCCAGCCCGGCGAAATCTTTCACGTTGCGCGTGACCAATACAAGGTCGTGTTCCAGAGCGGTCGCTGCAAGCAGGCCATCCATCACAGGTAAGGGCTTCCCTTACGGGCAGCACGCGCCCAGCAAACCATTGACGCAGTACCGAATCCAGCCATGCCCGCAGGTTGCTTCGCTTTTGCGCTTGCGGGCAGTAATCCGATGCCCTTGCAGATTTCACCGAGTGTCAATGCGCTCACATAGACGTTTTGTTTCCCGGCTTTACGCAGGAATTCGGCCACGAGCGGCTCCGGTTTGGGATAGGTCAACTCCGAGGGGATGTTGGTGTCTACCAGTTATCCTTTCACAGATCGATCTCGCGGCCCGTATCCTTGTCACGCTCGAAATCCATACTCAATCCGGCAAACGGGGAACTGGCGAACAACTCCACGAGATTCTTGGCTTCCGATGCGCGCGATAAAGCTGTGGCTGGAACTTCTGAAGATTTAAGCGCTTGCAATAGTACGTCTTCCACATCAAGGAACGCACCACTTTGCAACCGCTGCTGAATCAGTGCTTCGATTTCCGGCTGATGGATTTCAATAGTCATGGTGTCCTCGTACCTATTGTCTCCAACCCGATTGCCACCATACCGGATCGATCGCCGGTCAACCGCTTAACGCGTCAAGCACCACGATGCCGGAGAGCAAGCCTCCAATGTTGCGCTTCAGAGAAGGCCTGAAACAGTGCTTCGAATTCCGCCGCGGGCATCCCAAACAACTGTGGCAGCCTGACGGCCCCACAATTCGCATGCTCTCCTGGCCAGGCAACCAGTAAGATGAAGAGGTTATGCCCCGCTTTCCCGGCGTAGATTACCTGCAATTTGACTCTCTGTTGAGCGAACAGGAACTGCTGGTCCGGCAGACGGCACGCCAGTTTGTAGACGAGCGCGTTCTGCCCGTTATACGCGACTCATACAATAACGCGACATTTCCCTCCAAGCTGATTTCTGAGATGGGCGAGCTCGGGTTCTTCGGTGCGAATCTCGAAGGCTATGGTTGTGCCGGGATGAACAGTCTGGAGTATGGGCTGATCATGCAAGAACTGGAACGGGGGGATTCCGGGCTGCGCAGTTTCGTCAGTGTGCAGGGTGCGTTGGTGATGTATCCGATTTACACCTTCGGCTCTGAAGAACAGAAGGAGCAATGGCTGCCGCGATTGCAGAGCGGCGAAGCTCTGGGTTGTTTTGGATTGACGGAGCCGGATTTTGGATCGAATCCTTCCGGCATGCGGACGGTGGCGGAAAAGCGCGGCGATGAGTGGGTTTTGAACGGCGAAAAGACATGGATCACCAGCGGCTCAGTGGCCGACGTGGCCGTGGTTTGGGCGCGGACTCCGGAGGGCGTTCGCGGGTTTCTTGTGGAGCGCGGTACTCCTGGCTTTTCGACGAGTGACATACATGGCAAGCTTTCCATGCGGGCGTCTGTCACATCGAGTCTGCATTTTTCCGGTTGTGTGGTTCCGGCTAAAAATCAGCTGCCTTGTGCAAAGGGATTGAAGGCAGCGCTGAGTTGTTTGTCACAGGCGCGCTTCGGCATCGGATGCGGCGTTCTGGGAGCTGCTATGGATTGTTACGAGACGGCGCGCCAGTATGTGATCACGCGCAAGCAATTCGATGAGCGGCCGCTTGCAAGCCATCAACTGGTGCAGGAAAAACTGGCGTGGATGATTACCGAGATCAGCAAAGGGCAGTTGCTCGCTTTGCATATTGCGCGGCTGAAGGATGCGGGCAAGGCGGAGCCGGCGCATATTTCCATGTTGAAGCGGAACAATGTCAGTATCGCCCTGGAATGCGCCCGATTGAGCCGCGACCTGTTGGGCGCGAACGGCATTATGGACGAATATCCGATCATGCGGCACATGTGCAACCTGGAGTCCGTGAAGACGTATGAGGGGACGGAGCACATTCATACACTGGTGATTGGGGAGCGCGTCACGGGCATCCCAGCTTACCGTTGAGCACGCTACCTGGGCATGTATTAATTCCGGCCGCCAT
>CBAAAA010000415.1:0-1547 GCA_964658695.1 uncultured Solirubrobacteraceae bacterium
CCACAGAAGGCTGATGCCGCAGTAACAAAAACCCGGCGGGAGAGGCTGGATTCAACAGCCGGTGCGACTCGGCCACAATGGCTTGCAGGGGAAAGAGCAGTAGCGTCAGTCCGCCCCAGATCGCGACGGTTCGTTTCTCCTGCCTGGCATCCCTGGTGAAGAGAAAGGGAACGATCCCGAGTAGCAACTGCGCATCATAATACCGGTGATAGACGGGCGCCAGGGCTATCGTGCAAAAGAAGGCAATATCGCGCAACGGGCGACCGTGGCGGGACACCCGGCTACGCAGCCAGACATAGATGACCGTCAGCGTTGCCACTGTCAACCAGACCAGCACCGTCACCAGCCGGGGATTGTTGAGCCAGATGCTCAGAATCGAGGCGGCATTGATGAGGTGATAGGAAAAGTAATTGGCCGGGCTCGGGTCGTTGATACCACCGGGAAGGGAAGCTGTTTGTATGCCGCTCCCCAGCGTTTTGATCCAAAATCGATACTGGTCGAGGTTTGCCACTCGAAGGAAACTGAGTGACCCTGCAAACACCGGAACGATAATGCTGAAAGCCAGGATCCGCCAGTAGCCCCACAAAAGAAGTACAGCCATGGCTGCAACAGAAATCTGCGGTTTGAGCGAATGCGCCAATCCGAGTAACAGTGCTGCCGGGAGAATCCGGTTGCGCAGCGCGAGCAAAAGCGCCGCAAGCGTCAGGGCGCAGGAAACCACACTTGGGTTTCCGGTGGACAGTCCTGAACTCGCCGGGGAGAAAAACAATATTCCCGCAGCCAGAAACCATTTATAAGACTCTGCAAGGTTGCTGCTCCGAAGCAACAGCACAGCTGACAAACCGAACACCGCGACAGAGATAAGGGACCATGCCGCGCGTGCCGCCCTCCAGGGCAACCAGGCTATGGAAGCCACCAGCGGAAATGCTGTCGGAAGATAAACCGAAGGAGGAGGTTCGGTGTTCGGTAACGTTGCTGGATCGTCGCCGGCCGAATGAATTTGCTTATCCACCAGATGCATGTCGTAGGGATTCTGCCCTTGCCACCAGCACCTGGCGGCCCCGTAAACCGAGGCAAAATCATAAGAATTGACGGAGCCTGCCGCGCGCCACGGACCGCGGGCCAGGAAGTACAAAGCAGCCATGCAAAACAGCATGACCCCAGCCTTGGCCGGAACTCTCGAGAGTAGATTCAGAATGAGCTCCGCCGGCTGTTATGTCTTCATCCGAACCATGAAATACAGACCCGCCAGCGAGAACAGGATGTCGGGAGACCAGGCCGCCATGGCCGCCGGCAACTGATTTAGATCACCTACTTGATCAAAAAGGGTACCGACTGTCCAGTAGGCAATGGCTATTCCGAAGCTGATTCCCACGCCCGTCATGGCGCCCCGGTTGCCCGCAATAAACGCGAACGGGATGCTCAGAATCGCCATGATGAGCGCGAACAGAGGTACCGCAAACTTCTTGTAATACTGAACCTGCAGCGGAGTCGTTTCCATGCCTTCGGCTTGCAGCACCTGGATGTACTGCCCCAATTCGCTGAAA
>CBAAAA010000415.1:1557-4613 GCA_964658695.1 uncultured Solirubrobacteraceae bacterium
TCATCTCCTTATATTCCTTTTCCTCCTGCAGAAACCAGGAGGGCGGCTCTGTCAATTCGGGAAACGACGCGGAGTGATTGTAGAACTGGTTATAGGTTCCTGAGCCGCCGTTCCGCAGATCCTGACTCACGCCATTCTGGAAGACCCAGGTTGCAAGGCGCGGCTCCCAACGGGCGCGCTCGGCGGAAATCTGGTGAGTGACATGGAACGTTGCCGGATCCAACTCATAGACGTTCACCTTCGACATGACCGCTTGATGAGGATCCAGAAACTGGTAGTTGTAGATGCGTGATCCCTTGCCGTAAATCCATTGCCGGTTCGGGTCCAGATAGGTTTGCACCGGCTTCTTCTTGATTTCGGCGCGAAGCATTTCCTGCCGGCGGTTCGCTTCGGGAATGTAGTAGTGATCGAACGCGAAAAGGCCGCCACTGATCAGGAGACTCGCGACCAGCACTGGCGCCGCCAGGCGGTGAACACTGACGCCGCCAGCCTTGAAGGCCGTTACTTCGTTGTATTTAGTGAGAATGCCGAAGCAGATTAAAGAAGCGACCAAGGTGCCGATCGGTGTGAGGTCATAGATTAACTTCGGCGCCAGATTCCAAAGATAGTCGAACATCGTGGTCATGCTGATGTCGTTCTTCACCATGTCGCCGAGTAGTTCGAAGAAGGTGAAGATTTCAATAAGCGAGACCAGGGCCAGCAGCAGAATCCCGAGATAAAAGAGAAAGCCGTTGAGTACGTAGGCATCGACCAGCATGGGCCGAAGCAGGAATCGACGACTGGTGAGCGAAAGTGGGGCGCGGCTCTTCTTAGGTCTCATCCTGGCAGTAGAAGTGAAGGCTGAGATGCGCTTATAGGCGGCTTTGAACCAGGAAGTCAAGTCGCGGTTGGCAGGAATCTCCAGCCGGGACAGCATAATGATTCCGGCGATTGAGAACACGGCATCCGGCGTCCAGACCGCGATCGGAACCGGCAAACTGCCCTTCTTAGCCAGTCCGATCAATGTGATAAACGCCAGATAGTAGAAAAACGCAACCAGCACGGTCAGAATGAACGCCGCCGACTTCCCACCTTTACGCGAAGATACGCCGAGTGGTATCCCGACCAGGGCCAGCAGCACACAGGCGAGCGGCAGGGCAAAGCGCTGGTGCAACTCGATCGCCGCATCCACATACTCTTCACGCGACAGCGGCGTGCCGCGATGCCGGTAAACACGTTTAAACAGCGGGCCAGTATCCAACTCCTGGACGGTTTTATTGACCTGTAGATCTTCCTGCGACTGTGCCTGCAGCGACTCGATCTGAATGGGTGCACTTGTGATGATCACCCGCCCCTCTTTATCTCGTTCGCTGGTCCGCACGTCGCGCATGTCGAGGATGATGCGGTTGTTGACCGGATCAGGATGCGGTACCGCCTGCTGCGCCACGATGATGCGAGGTCCCTCGCCGCGATCCTTGCCCTGTTGCTCCAACTGCGCAGGAGGAGTCACATCAGCCATGAAGATCTGGTGCCAGGTGACCTGGGTTCCTTCCGTCGAGACGCCATTTACATACAGGACCTTATTGGGGAACTGCTCGTCGAAGATGCGGGATTCGATGTCGCCGGTCAATTGAGCTGCCGCAAAATTGCGCGCGATCATGCTCTCGAGATGGAGCGAAAGCGGAGTCAACCACAGGGAGGCTGTCGCCGTAATCACCAGCGCCAGCGAGGCGAACAGCAGGACCGGTCGGGCCACCGTGATGCTGGAAACTCCGGCCGCGCGGATGGCGGTAATCTCGCTGTCGGTGGACATCCGGCTGAGGCCAATCAGAATTCCTACCAGCACTCCCAGAGGCAAGGCAAACGGCAGCGTCGCCGGGAGAGCGTAGAGGAATAGTTTGGCGATCACCGCCGGAGGCGCCGACGTTTTGACTAGCAGCGAAGACAATCGCTCGATGGTCCGCAGAAAGAGTACGAAGACGAAGAGTAATGTGCCCAGGCTGGCGCTGGTGGCTACCTCTTTAAAGATGGCCCTGCTGAGAATCCGCATCGATTAGCCGCTACTTTTGCGAAACCAGAACCGGTGGGGAAACGATGGGAGGCTTGGTCGCCTCATTCCTCGCCCGGTCCATTTCAACGCCGTCAATCAGCAAAGAGGGACAGACTACCGTAGAGGCAGTCTCATCGCCGCGCAGGTCCACGAAATCGAACTGCGAGCCGTTATTGACGTAGTTCAGGACGTACGGACTGTCAGAAGCGAGTACCACGTCACGCAGATTCTTGGCGCTGAATTCCTTGAAGCGTGCTCCTCGCATGAGCTCCTCGCGACCATCAGGATAAACGCGGAACGCCAGCAGCGGCGGACTGAGTGTCCGGACGTAACCGTTCTTCTGCATCTCCTGGGCGATCCCTTGCAATTCCTCCGCGCCCAGCGTGGATGGAAAATCCAGCCGCCGAAGAATGATGCCGTACTTCAACCCGGCAGTCTTCACTTTTGCCAGAAGTTTGGTTTTCATCTGCGCTTCCGGTGTGGGCTGGTCTACCTGGACAAAGAGATTGCCGATAGCCGCTTCCTGCGCGCCGAAACGGCCCGGGAGGCGGCCATGCCCATTGGAGGCATCAAAATTCTTCACCGGCTCGCGGCTCAACAGAAAATCGTTTAGCGTTCCTTTATCGACCAGCGTTACCTTGCTTGCTGCTACGCCTTCGTCATCGACAGGGTACTGCCCCGCGAGAATCTGCTTTCCAAAGTGAGTCTGGAGCGGGTCGTCGTAGATGGTCATCCAGTCCGGGGCAACCTTGCTTCCGATCCGCGTCGCCCAAACGCTCTCGAGAACGTTCGGGCTGTTGCCACCGGGCGCGGCGACCGGCTTACGTTGCTGACGCGACGCATCCGCCATCACTTCTGCCATCATCTGCGCCGCGGCTTCTCTTTCAAACAGCACCGGACCGTTGTATTCTTCCGCCAGCGGCGCCTTCTGCAGAGCATCCGTTTCGCTTGCCAGAGTCTCTGCGACGCGAGTCACTTCCTGCTCGGCCGGAAGCTCCGCCGGATGCGGGACGATGAAGAACGCACT
>CBAAAA010000416.1:0-4609 GCA_964658695.1 uncultured Solirubrobacteraceae bacterium
CTGATCGGCAGCCTGTTTGAAACGGTAGTGCCGCTGCTCGACATCGCCGTTCTCATTGGCATTGCCAGCTTGGATCTTTTGGCCACTGATCCGGTAATGCCGCAAAAGGCCCTCATAGGCTCGTGTGAACTCTTTGGCATCACACAGGTTGTTCACGGCCGCACTCATCCGGTCGGCTCGATGTTCCGCCGGAACGCCGCCCAGTTGCCAAAGTGCATTCTGCAGCCCCTCACTCAGGCTCTCGAACGTCTCCGAGTAGCAGATACTTCCTGTTTCCCAGTTGGAATAACTCAGCACGAAGTGGTAGATCAGGTGCGGAAACGCCTGGCCGTTAATCGTCACTCCCAATTCCCGGCAGTGCGTAAAGTCCGACTGGCACAATGCGCCCGGCTGATGTTCCTGTGCGAAGAACACTTCCCGTGGCGGTCCTTCCGTTGCCCGCCAGAAATTGATCCGGCGCCGTAATGTCCGTACTTGCCCGTCACCGAAGCGGCCCGGATGCGCTTGCTGAAGATGCTCAAACAGAGTTTTCGCTTGTAATCCTGGCCCCACAGTAGGCAGTTCCCGAACCTGCTCCCAGACATCCGCGAACGCATCCGGCCGTGTTCGCCACGTATACTTTTGTCGCATCTCGCCCGGCAGTCGCCGATCTCGCAGGTATTTTCGCGCTGTCTTCGGGTCCATACCCGACTTCGCCGCTGCAATCTCCAACGACAACTGTCCAGCCAGTTGCCAGAGCCGCTTTACCTGCTGATCATTCACCATACAAGTCGTCTCTGACTTGTATCGTTTTCCTGCCTAGCCAACGGGAATTTTAATTGTCCGCGGCTGAATTATAATTGTCCGCGATCAGCCGCCTTGAGTTGTGGCCGTGCGCCGTGGCGGGACTTGCCTTTTATGTGCTGCAAGTGAGCCTCAGTCGATGGTGGCTGCGCCGATTCTATTTTGGTCGTGCGAATGGCTCTGGCGATCGATAACATACGCATGCCCGCAACTCATGAGGCGTCCCCAAATGATTGCCTGACTCTTAGAAGTTCGTAACACCCTAGGAGAAACGAGACGAATGCCAATCCAGACACCCGATTTACGCGCAACCTTAGAGAAAGATCTGCAAAGTATTGCCCAAAGAATTCGTAGCAATCCTACAGTTGGTAACGCACAGATTGGGCTTGCATGTCTATTTCGAGGCCACTGGCCTGATCGTCGTTGCATTATCGAATGCGGAGTACATCCCAGTCACCGCGATTGGTACGACCGCTCCCAGACCACTGGGCAGTCAATCGCCTCCAAAGATCTCGCAAACTGCGTTCGAAGTGGCGCAACCGCAGCCTCCACGTCTTTACACAAGCTGCTTGACATCAGCTGAGGAAGAGCCCCCTCTTGTAGGAATCGCGAATCCTGAGTAAACTTGTCAAACCTAAGTGTGTTCTAAAAGGAGTCAGGAAGATGCCTTCAGATCTGCAGCTTTTGAGTAGACAAGAGAAACGCGACCCGGCGAAACAAGCGCAAGCTTCGAAGGTCGTGGGACGAAATGCTCCCGGGCTCGCGCTGCGAAATCTGCTTGCTGGCAGCACGAGCCAACGGACGCGTGCGGCAATGCACCTGCAGCAAAAGATCGGGAACCGTGCTGTCCAGAGACTCTTACGGCACGATCCCACGCTTCAACGCTGTAGTTGTTTAGGATGTCAGTGCGGCAGTGGTAAGCACGAGACCGACTTGCAACGGACAACGGCCCAGTCTGAACTCGGAAAAACTTCCGGGTTGGTCTCGGGCGAATTAGAGCGGACAAGAGGTGGCGGAGATCCGCTTGATGCCGAGATTCGCAGCAAATTGGAGCCGGTGATGAACGCAGATTTTCAGAATGTGCGGATTCACACGGCGACCTACGCTGATGTTCTCGCGCGCAGCGTGGCGGCGGAGGCATTTACAACCGGCGCCGACATCTACTTTCAGAATGGGCGTTATCAGCCTGATTCGCCCAGCGGCTTGCATTTGCTCGCGCACGAGCTGACACATACGATCCAGCAGAGCCGAGGGACTGTGGCGGGCGTTCCATGGGCTTCGGGCATTCAAGTTAGCGACCCGAACGACAGCTTCGAACGAGACGCAGAGATTACCGCGAATCGGGCACTGGACCGTATCTCTGATTCTTCAGCGAACAGTACGATGGAAACGCCTGCTCGCGTTTCGTCGACGGAAATTGCTGTGGCACAGAGACAGAGCTATGCCAGCGCTCCGGTTTTGCAGCGCAAGACCACGACGGATAATCAACCGCCCGATTGGACTGCGGAGTTCACCCCACAGGCAAAGGTGCGCCCCGACAATGCGCCCGTCGAGGTGGGCGATTTCGATACCGACCCCGCTCACGAGACGCTAGACATAGCGCCGAATAGCACGGGAGATGTGCTCTTGTTCGTGGACATGAAGTGGTCGAGAGGCGCTGGCGGTGGCGGCGGTGGAGCTACACCGTTGGGCGATCTTGTTAAGGCCTGCGATCCGTGCGAACAGCTCCCATCAGTAGTGCCCGACGAGATTGTCGAGAAGTGTAAGAGCACGTGCGGCGAAGCGCGCAGAAACTTCATCAGAGACTTGATTCGGCAAGTGGGAGCCGATCCCTGTATTGCAATCAACCACGACAGCTTCTTCCGCACCCTCTGTGACGTCGGAACATTCTTTGTTCCTCCACAGTTGACGAAGTTGATTTCGACTATAACGGGAACCTTGTCCAAAATTGCCGGCAAAGTAGAGAGCACTGTGTGTAAGAACGTCCCGTTGCCCTGCAACAACGGTAAGAAAGGGGGCATGGATCAACCACCAGGGACGTCCGATACCGGCGCAGGTACGGCGACATTCAGAGGGCGCTACTTCGTCGACGACAAACGAAATGTCAAGCTGGCCATGCAACCCGCTATCGGCACATCGAATGGAACCGGGGCGGAGGTGGTGATACCAGTGACGTCGGCAACGGCAGACATCCCCAATGGCGTAAACGTCAGCTTGGCGCCCGCTATCCACACGACTGGAAATCCCGCTCAGAACCACGTGTCACAAGGAGCTTTCGACGTGGATTTGGTGTTGCCGGCGGCTCCCGTTCCCGCTTCGTTCTGTTGCGGACATCAGGTTGGTCCGTTTGTTGTAAACACGGACAAGTTGGAAGACTCGGATGGTCAGATTGAGTCCTTGAGAGATTGGTACTTCAGTTTGCCGCCTGCAGTACAAGCAAGCGTGCGGGCCGGAAACACCCCGATCAAGATTGTGGGTCATGCAAGTTGCACGGGATCAGAGGAACACGACCTGGAACTCTCTGAAAAGCGCGCACAGAAGGTCGAGCGCTTCATGCGTGATTTCGCAGGCACAGACTCTCATCCTGATGTTTTCGCGGTAGGAAAACTCTTTGCCCAGCAAACGGGTGAAAGTGCCGCCGAACGTCGAGCCGATGTCAAAATCGCAGGGAGCGTAGAAGGGCTGGAGCAGGATGCAGCCCTTTGCGGAATTGGAAATGATCCGGGCCCGTGTCAAGAGCAGGCGGGCGATACGGTCTGTCCTCAAGCTGGACAAGGCGGAGGCGCCGGGACTCCCGGGGGCAGTGCAAAAGGCGGCCAGTACACTCAGGGAACCGTTGGCGAGGGAGCGACACCCGTGTCGGGGACCAGTAACGTCGGCGGGGACCAAGCTGACGGTTATAGCGACGGATCATCAACCACTCAAGACGGATCGGCAGATATTGTCGACGCAACAGCTTCTGGACAAGACACAACCACGGCTAGCGGTTCGCAGGACGTGCCGACCAAGACGGAGACCGGTGGCGCCGCCCAGAGTTGACGAATTAGAGAAGAATGACTAAAGCTAAGCCGAAGAATGTTTTCACAGCGGTGATGTTATCAACCTATGCTCCCGGTTACTCTTGCGGGAAATCGCGTTCCGTACTGTCGTAGCGCGCGCCGGCATCCTGATCTAGCTCGGCCGGCTGAAGTTTCTTCTCCGACACGCGTGGCGCAGTTGTCGCGGGTGCACTTTTAAACCGGCCATCAGCTTGGCGGTGCGTGATCTTTTGGGCATGTCGCTGCTGTCGCTCTTGTCGTGAGTTCTTCATGGGGACATTATTGCCGGTAGCTTTTGAAGACACATGATCTGAAGGACCCAGGGCCAAACCGGGATCATGGATCGGAAAAACTCGTCGGGCGGTAAGAATGTGGGAAACGCGCTGGCGTTTTCCAAGGGCTGTGGGAAGCGGTGTTTGCTTCCAGCAGGTCGTCATTTCCACGGCTGCTGAGCTCGTCTACGAAGCTTCTTCTTTGGCTTTCTTGGCCTGTTCGACTCGATAGCTCGGTATGTTGAGCTCAAGGATGACGCAGTGATGGACCAGGCAGTCAATCGCCGTAGTCATGGGGTCTTTGAAAACACCTTCCCATTTCGAGAACGGCAGATTGCTGGAGATGAACACGCTGCCGCGTTCGTATCGTTTGGCAAGGAGGGTAAACAAGACTTCCATCTCTTCCCGGCTCTGCTGTACATACCCGAGATCATCACAAAATGTTGAGCTCAACATTTATCGATTTATGTGAAGTTGCCAGTAATGTGGAGTTGAATGCGGAAAGCCCCGCCAGTT
>CBAAAA010000417.1:0-4594 GCA_964658695.1 uncultured Solirubrobacteraceae bacterium
CTAGAATCGTTCCCAGCCTATGTGTTCGAGGGTTGCAGGGAAGAGATCCGGGTGAAGGATCTCGGCGCAAATGCGGAGCGACTCGACGATACGCGGTCCGGGCCGGTTCATGAACTGATTGCCGTCGCAAAGAAATACTTCACCTGCCTTGACGGCGGTCAGTTCGGGCCATTCGGGGCGATCGCATAGCCAATGCATTTCGGCGCGTGTGCGATGAAGATCAAAGCCGCAGGGCATGGCGATGATTACTTCTGGATCTGTTTCGACGAGCGCTTCCCACGTCATCCAGGGAGAGTGCTTGCCTGCCTCGCCGAAAAGACTGTGAGCCCCGGCGAAAGCGATGAGTTCCGGAATCCAGTTGCCGGCCGCCATGAGCGGTTCGAGCCACTCGATGCAGGCGACGTGGGGCCGATCAGGTGCGCTCTTTGCCGTGGCGGCGATCTCTTTTACCTCGGAGGTGAGGGATTTCACCAGACGCTGCCCAGCTTCGGACCGGCCGCAGTCGATCGCGATACGGATCACGTCAGCCCAAATGTCCTGAAGAGAATTGGGCTGGAGTGAGATGAGCCGGGCCGTGGTTTGCGTCTCTGATTGCAGGGCGCGTTCTACATCCCGCAGGCTGACTGCGCAGACTTCACACTGAGACTGGGTAATGATGTGGGTGGGCGCCAGCGTAGTGACCGTTTGTAGATCCACTTCGTAGAGAGAAGCGGCCTCGCTGAGGCGGGACCGAACGGCATAGTTGATTTCCAAACTGGAACCGGATACGGGAAAGGCGGGACGGGAACATATAGGAAGTGTCTGAACGGAAGATGGGTAATCGCACTCGTGGGAACGTCCGACCTGCAGGTCTCCCAAGCCCATGGCGTGAATGATCTCGGTCGCACTTGGAAGCAAAGAGAGGATGCGTGGTGAAGCAGAGATCACCTTCTTACTGTAATGTTTGAAATACCCTGTCCATAAAAGAAAAAACCGGCTTTGGCCGGCTCTTTGATTTCGTAATTTTGATGCTCAGGGAATCTGGTCGGGTGGGCTGTTGAGGTTTACTGGAAGATTAAGTTGGTGTGACGTGTTGCTGCGGGGACTAGAAGCAGAGCGACCATCGTTCCCTGAGCGAATCTCATTTGTCAATCCTCATTAAGCACCTTAGCTGCCAAACTTCCAATGTGCGATTTTTCGAGGATTTTCAACAACGCAGGCGGTAGGCTCACGCATTTTTTACCCATGACTGAAATAAGTTTTTCACTCGAGGCTTGGAAGCTTTTCGGGCAATGTGGATTGGCGGGCGATCCGGCCAGTCTTGGCGTCCGAGATGGACACGTGAGTATCGTCGAGAGTAGTACCAATGGTCTGTCCCAGGGCGATGCGCGCATTGCTGTAGGCAACCAGCGCCGCCGTCTCGCTCGATTGGGAAGTGGCCAGATCGCGCTGCTGAGTGACGACGTTGTACGGGGTCGACGCTCCGAGAGAGAACTTCTTCTGTTCGGCATCGAGGAGCTGCTGCTCCAGCACGCGATTCTTCACGGCCGCAAGATAGCGGACGCGGGCCTGCTGCAAAGCCACCACCTGGTTGGAAACGTCCACCGCTACCTGATTGACGTCTTTCTGGACCTGTAACTGGTCTTGGCGCATGGTGAGCTTGTCGATCATGGAGTCGGCCTGCGCCTGCCGGTTCCGGAGTTTGGCGTTGTAATAGGCGGTGCCGCTTTGTGAGGGATAATTGCGCCGGAATACCTGACCAAGAGCGTTCCCCAACCCCCCACGCAGAAAGGGGTCGGAAATCTGGCAGATCTGGCCGACATTAGGCGCCGGACACGGCGCGTACCCGGGGGGATACTGGCTGTTTCCCGTTCCCGTACCGGTGGGAAGAAGCCCTGCGGGGACGTACTGATTGGTTCCCGCCTGCCCTGAGTCCGAAGCGCTTGCGATTCCAGCCAACTGGGGAAGCAACCCGTTCGTCGTTCCCAATGCCGTCAGTCGATCGACATCCAGATGCTGCTTCTCAGATTCGATATCCACCCGGTTCTCCATCGCTTGCGCGACCAGAGATTTTATCGGCGGAAGAGTTTCCTCCTGCGGAACATCGATGCGATCGAGCGGAATGATCGTGACGTTGGCGAGCAAAGGATCTGCGCTGCCGATCCGGCTAATGACTCCCTTGAGTGAGATCTGCTCCTGTTCCAGAGCGACCCGGGACGAGACCAGACTCTGCTGGCTGGAAGCAACCTGAGCTTCGGCCGTGGTGATGTCGAGCGGGGCAAGCGTCCCTATTTCGACCTGCTTTTTGTTGTTCTGATAGAACTGCTGCGCCACATCGAGCGCGCTCTGTTTGGCGCGCACGTCATCGTAGTCGGCCACCAGCCCGTAATAGAGATTCAGTACGTTCACGACGACCGAAATAATCTGTGACTTGAAGTTGAGATCGTCCAGTTTGACGTTCAGCTTATCGACGTTGATGGTGCGGCTATTTACGGCAGTGCCGAAGCCCTGCAAAAAGTTCTGCTGGATTTGTGCCTGCAACGTTGGTGCATAGGTGGGGTTTAACTGGTCTGTTGGCGAGTTCTCATTCAGGTACGACTCGCTGTAAGTAAGGCTGGCCTGACCGCCCAGCAGATAGCCGCTCTGCAAGCTGGCGGTGTAGTTACGAGTATTCTGGACCAGGTTCAGCACCTGACTCAGGACCGAGTCTGCCTGCGGGCTGGAGCGGTGAGAAAAGTAAGTGGAGTCCTGAAAGACCGGGTCGAGGGTCGGCGTAACTGGACCGATCTGGGTGATGGTCGCGTTGGCGGTACTACCCTGGCCGCCGCCGCCGCCGCCGGTACTGACGCCAGCCGCCGCTTCACTTCCCGTAACGCCCTGCCCTTTGGCCACGGAACTTGCCTGGCTGGACGCGGTAGGGACACCGGGAAGCGCACCGCCGCCGGAGGCACGTTCCACGGCCCAAGCGTCCAGGATTGGCGTGTACCGCGCAACCTGAACATCGATGTTATTCTCGATCGCCATGGCGATGGCGTCTTGCACCGTGAGATACATCCTTCCACCGCGAATCAAAGCGGCCATCCGGGCAGAGTTTGTAAGCCGCACCTCCGGTATTTCCGGTGCGCGATAGGAACGGAAGAAGAACGGCCTCGAGGCCTTGATCGGAAGCGCCTCTTCGGTCTGTGATCTGGTGACGTCTTGCGGCGTTTGCGCCCATGAAAGTGGGGCTACGGCCGAGATACACAAGAAGCCGGCGAGGCACTTTCGGAAGAGATCGCGCAAGACAGTCGCGGTGTCTAGCGCACCACCCGAAGAACTAGCGAGTTCCTCTGCTGGGTGGTGGCGCGCAGCCGCGCCCTTTGCGCTTCGGAATAACTCTGAAGGAAGAAGGATTTTCGTCACTGGCCAATCTCCCGCGCTGGCAGCGTAGCGGGCAGGACCGATGGTTTAGAAACGTGGCCGGCGAGTGCTTCCTGAACCGAAATGTGATTCACCTCAAGGGTGGTTCCCAATGCCTGATCGAATGCAATACGAGCGTGGCTGTAGTTCGCCAGCGCTTCCACCTCCGAAGTTTGGGATGCGCCGAGACTCTGCTGATCCTGAATGACTTGAAAAACCGTGGAAGCCCCAAGGGTATAGCGCTTCTTGTCAGCGTCAAGAGTCTGCTGTTGTAAGACGCGCGCTTTCACAGCCGAATCGTAACGGGAACGCGCCTGCCGCAGGCCGACCACCGCATTCTGCACGTCCACCCGCACCTGGTTCACCTGCTTTTGTAACTGCAGTTCAGCCTGGCGGAGCTGAAGGGCGGTGGCAACATAGTCTCCCTGCGCGACGCGATTCCGGATAGGAACGTTGAGAGAAAATCCGGCGGAGTAACTCGGATAGTCGCGTCCGAAGACCTGACTTAGAAGGGTTGTGTAGCCGCCGACGAGCGCCCCTGCATCGGGGTTGAAGTTACCGCCGACCGCTCCGGCCAGACCGTTGTTCGTCAGCTCGGCAAAAGCACTGAGGCTGGGTTTCAGACCGTTCTTCACGCCGACCAGGCTTTTCTTGTCGCTATCGACGGTCAGTCTTTGCGTGGCCACTTCTGTCCGATGACTCATCGCTTCGGTAACGAGATCGGGAAGCGGTCTGGACTCGTCCTTTTCCGGTACCTGGATGGTGTCGAGCGGGACGATGTGTACGTCGGACAGCATGGGGCTCTCGACGCCGTTCTTGCTCAAGGCATTTTTCAGCAACGTTTCCTGTTGGAGGAGGTTGGTTTGCGAGACCAGCAGATCCTGCTGACTGGAGTAGACCTGCGCTTCGGCTCGCGTGACCTCGATGGGAGCGAGCGTGCCGATTTGCACCTGCTTCTTGTTGTCATCGAATAACGCCTGGGCGGTGGCAAGTTCGTCCCGCTTAGCTTTGGCGTCCTGCACAAAGGTGACCATATCCCAGTACAGATTCAGCACGGCCGAGATGGTTGTGATGACCTGCTGCTTGAACTGCAGGTCGCCTACCTTTTCGTTGTTTTTGGCGATTAAGATGTCGCGACCATTAACCGCATTGCCGAAGCCATTTAGCAAAGGTTGAGAAACCTGCAGGTCGAGGTATCCGGAATCGTACGGGTTGA
>CBAAAA010000418.1:0-4584 GCA_964658695.1 uncultured Solirubrobacteraceae bacterium
TCATCTGTGCGGCGGCAAAGTAAAGCACTTTTCGATGGATCAATCCTTCAGGTTTCGCGTAAAGAATGTACTCATTCGTTGTTTGCGTCCACGGTAGCTGACGGACGGTAACCATCCCAACCTGGGATCTCGAATGCGTGCAGGGCATCCGGATAGATTCTTACGTCCACGGTTTTTCCATCGGCCCTCATTGCCGCTGCCAAGGCTTCCACATCGGTTGGGGCAATACCCTTGTCCTGCCCGTCAAAGTTCCCTGAGACCGTGGCCTGAATGCGCCGAATCGCGGACGGATCTCCGCTCGGATATGAGTCCGTAACTGCAGTCGCGTCGTTTGATCTAAGAAAATCTCTGGATAGTCTCTGGACTACGCTTGGCTGATCGAGCCAGATCAGATGTCCAGAATCGGGCACGAACTCGAAGCGGCCGTGCGGCGCAATCGCAGCCATCTCTTTGGCGAGAGTTGGAGGCCCTTCCATGTCCTTGTCTCCCATCAAGAAAAGCGCGGGTGGTTTGAGGTTCTTGAGTTCAGAGCGGAGCGCATAACTCATTGGTTTGGAAAACTCGCGATGCGCTTGCGCCACCATAGAGTCCCAGGCGAGCGCGGCTCCAGGAATCTGGGCTGCCGCGAGTGAGGTCGCCAGCATTTCACTTGACGCCCGGTCGCCGTTAGCCATCAAAATGCGGTATTCCATTCGGATACCTTCCAGGGTCGGCGGCGGCTGCTCGGACCTTGGTGGAGGCAGTCGAGCAGGCCAATCTGGGGCCGACCCTGCCGAGCCACCGAGTAAGACGAGTTTGGTGACTCGTTGGGGGGCGGCCAAAGCGAAAACAAGCGCCCAATAGCCCCCGATCGAGCAGCCAGCGACAGCGGCGCGGTCCAGTTGGAGACGATCGAACAGGCTAGTCATGAAATCGACAGCCTGTTGGCGGATGGAGACTCCGGTGTAATCGATCTTTTGGGTGAGGCCGCAGCCTGGCCGATCCGGAGCGTAAATGTGAAAATCTGGTTCGAGCGAGCCAATCAGTGGCGCAAACTGTGCAAGCGTCGCGCCGCCGCCATGAATCAGAACGAGTGGCTCTCCTTTTCCGGCCTCGAAGACACGGACGGAGAGTGACGGCTTTGAGAGCCGGACAAATGATGATTTCCCGCGGACTTGGCAAGCTGCAAAGAGACGCTGTTCCTCCGTCCGGTAGCGACCTAATTCTTGACTGGCTGGTTCTTCTACAAGTCCAACCAGCCGCGGATGCAATAGGCCGATAGGCACAGACGCGGCAAGTTTGCCGCAGAAAGCGCGTCTTGTTTCGTTGTGGTGTCGCATGCTTTTTCTCCTGCATGCAAAGTGCGTGAGCAGGATAAAGAAAGAAAGTAAATAACGGCAACGAAGCCGTACGTACGTTCTAGAATCAATTAGTTGCAGAGTTTCTTGCAGTCTCTCTGAGCGCCTCCCGATGAGCAATGACGAGTTGAAACAGTTGGTTGAACAGGAACTTAAGCGCTTAATGTCGATGCCAGAGTTCTCCAACGCAAAGCAATCCGCGGCCCTTTTGCGTTTTCTGGTGACCGAGAGTGTGGAAGGGCGGGCGAGTGAACTCAAGGAGTACGTACTTGGCGTACACGCATTGGGTCGTCCCAGCAGCTTTGATCCCCGGATCGATCCGATAGTTCGCGTCGAAGTGTCCCGACTCCGTAACAAGCTGGAGCTCTGTTACGCAAGGGCAGGTACTGGCGGCGGATCAGTTCGCATAGCCCTGCATCGCGGAACCTACGCGGCCGAGTTCCAGCTAAGAGATCAAGCAGTCTCGACCCCGCCTGCGCCAAGTGCAGACCTGTCCAGCGTAAAGAGTCGGGAACGGACGTTTGGATGGCTGGCTCTCTCCGGGATAATTGCAGCTGCCTTCGCCCTCGGAGTCTTTCTGACTTTATTCGGAACCAGCCGGCGGCAGCAGGGTTCCCGGCTTGTACATCTGTCGATCACTACTCCTAAAGATTCGGCCATTGACTCTATTGCAGTGTCGCCTGACGGCACACGAGTTCTTATCGCGGCTTCAAAGCGCGGTATTTCTCGCCTGTATCTGCGCTCAATAGCTGACTCCTTCGATCCAGATTCCCTGCCTGGGACCGAGGATGCTTCCTTTCCCTTCTGGTCGCCCGACGGACGTTCCGTCGGCTTCTTTGCCGAGAGAAAACTGAAGGTTCTTCAACTGAACAGCGAGACTCCCCGAATCGTCGCAGACGCGCCGTTGGGGCGGGGCGGAGCCTGGACAAAAACCGGCGAGATCGTCTTCGCACCCGGTGCGCTCGGCCCTCTCAAGATCGTTTCTGCCGATGGCGGAAGCGCCAGGGTATTTACAGCGCTCGATCAGGTACACGGGGAAGTGAGTCATCTGTGGCCAGTTGTACTGCCCAACAGCAATCAATTGGCGTTTCTCTCCCAGAACCGCGACCCAAGTCTGGATGCCATATCGGCCGTCGATTTGAAAAATCCTGGCAAGCACATCCAGGTGATCAGCGCCAATTCATCTATGGCCTTTGCCCAGGGCGAATCCAATGCGCTGCGGATATACCTAGTCCATGACGGTGCGCTCGTAACCCAGCAGCTATCCCGAGATTTACAGCCACGAGGTGACCCGACCACCGTTGCTCCACAGGTCGACTTCCATCCTCTGGATCGATACGCCCTATTTTCCAGTTCCAGGCAAAACCTGCTCGCGTTCGTTCCTGGAACACCTTTTCGTTATCGATTGACTTGGCTGAACCGCAGCGGAGTTGAAGCGGGAAGACTGGAAGAACCGGGAGATTACTTCGCTCTCAAGCTGTCTCCGAACGGATCGCACCTGCTTGTGAATCGAACGCAGGCGAATAACGGCAGCACTGAAGTCTGGAGTGTTGATGTTGCGCGTCGAATCGATTCTCGCGTGACGTCAGGAAGTGTAGATTTCTTTCCGATTTGGTCTCCTGACGGATCCCAAGTGGCGTTCGCTAGGGCCGATGGAACCGCGGAGCGGGGCATGCGTTTGAGCACCGTTTCGTCTAATGGGGGCCCTGCCAGAGTGTTGTTGGATGTGAAGGGGCCGGTCTTCCCCAGCGACTGGTCGCATGACGGGGCTTATCTCGCCTGTACGTTTTATGGGCCGCTGGCTCGAATTGAGGTAGTTTCCATGACAGGGCAAACTCCCGTCCAAGTCTGGTCCTACGCTTCAGCTCACCATAATGCAGGGGGTGCGGTCTTTCAGCCTTCCAGGCCAAACCAGGCGCAAAGATGGATTGCGTACACATCGGATGAGTCTGGCCGAAACGAGGTTTATCTGCAAAGCTTTCCGGATGGAAACCAAAAACTGCAGATCTCTGCCAGTGGGGGTGACAGTCCGCTGTGGCGTGCAGATGGCAAAGAGCTCTTCTTCCTCAATGCTGATCAAGATCTTATGTCCATCGATTTCTCTCAGAAGGGCGGTCATATCGGAATTCCGAGGCGGCTCTTCCGCATGCCCGGCCATCTGCCAGTGTTTCCGCCGTATAGCCTCAACTACGCCGCCAGTCCCGACGTTCAAACGTTCCTCGTAAGAGTCGCCGATTCGAACAGCGACCCTCCAATCATCAATGTGCTTGATCCTGAGACTATCTCGCGGTGGAGCAAGGCTCCTTGATCAGCGACGATTAAAGCACTCGGCGCATTGACTCATAATTTTTGTTACCGGTGTGGAGTCGTTGCCTCATAAAAATGTTACCCGTTTTGCATGGCAGAAACGGGTGGCAGGAAGACGAGGCGACTGAGCGTGGCAAGCAGGCGAGAGGTGACGGCGGCGGTAGCGGTGCGCTATCAGAGCAGCACACGAAACGAGAAGGAAAGCATCCTCAACGAATTCACCCAGGTGAAACAGGCTTTCATCGCAAGCATGCTATTCGTGCGCTGAATCAGCGGACAGCAAACTGAACACGGCAGGCGAGATAGGGCGAGCTAGGGTCTACGACCAGGCTGAGCGACACGGGCATTTGCAATTGGATCCGGAGGTCCGGCAACGTCTCCTGAAGATGAGTGCAGCCACGATGGATCGGCTGCTGAAGGCGATTCGCGAAGTCAGTTACGACAACTCAACGCAAGGCTACGCAGGGCCAAGCATCTGGCAAAAAAGCATCCTTCGTGCTCGGCATAGTTGTCGTGCTATTTTCGTGCTGTTTGGGTGGTGCGGAGATCGCCGGCATCGATCTCAATCGGATCGCCCTTCCGCTTGGACTCACTCTCTTCGGAGCGGTCGCTGCAATAAGAATTTGGGCCAGGACAAGTCGTCCGAGGAGCAGGAGCAACATGTTGCGGAGTTCAGAGTCCGGCCTGGATATCATCTGAACAGAGGGCGAACTATCTATGAAATTCGTTGCCGAGCACATAGACGGATATACATCTGGGAGTAGTGAGAATCCTGCGTCCGCTGTTTCCATGGAGGACTTGAAAGAGTTTATGGTGACGGCCGGCTGGACCGCAGAAGATGAGCGTTTCTTGCATCTTGCCGGTGAGGTGCTCGGGGATCAAACGCGCGATGTAGTGCACGCTGGCAGTTTGGAAGGTGGTGGGAGGGGATGTTTCGGGG
>CBAAAA010000419.1:0-4584 GCA_964658695.1 uncultured Solirubrobacteraceae bacterium
CCTTCATCGTCTGGCGTTCCGAGGGACGTAAATACTCGGAGCAATCGCTACAGCTTTGGTTGAAAAACAAACTTCAACCTTGTGAAGTGCCGGCCAAACTCACGTTTGGGCCATCTCTCCCGGTGAACGAAATGGGCAAGATCGTAGACTGGACGACGACTTGAACGCCGTTCAACTACCCCGCTTCAAAACGACTCGTTCAACAGCCTCGCTAACCGTAGCCCGCCCCGAGTCAATTGCAATCGCACCACCGGCTTCATCGCACTAACATATGCGCCGTCGATTACCGGCTTGAAATCGGTAATTTCACTTGGCGCAACCGAGCAGCTCTTTGGAACAACGATCGGCTCGACGGGAATATGAAGTTTCCCGTAAATGTCCTCGACTGCAATCTGATGTGCTTGCCATACCCAGTCATCCTGGTCCCCCGCGGTCATCGCCAGGCGGTCCGCGTCGCTCATTGCGGAAACATCCTTCTCAAGACTAGAGGTTAACGCCCGCGCATCCACGTCCATGTCCTCGATGATCCCCCCGTCCCACAACGCATGCAGATTCTTCGCCTTTCCAAACGGCGGCTGCAGCTGCTCGCAGTTCCCTCCCAGGTCCGCGTCCGAAGTGTCATGCATCGGCTGATGCACGTCCCCCACCAGGTGAACCACATACCGCAGCGCGTCCAGTTCACTCCATCGTGAGCCCGCCGGCCTGTTCTTCAACTCTGCCGCGAAAAGCCGGATACGCGCCGGAGCGCAATCGTCGTCCGGGCAGCGCGCCGCCACGTCAGATCGCGAGTCCTGCAAGGCAATATCGATAAAATGCCAGCTCCCGGTCCCGGTCTGAGCTTTTGTCTCGTCTGCCCAGGTTGACGCCACAGCCATTGCATCCGCCACTGCGTCCGGGCTATCGGGAACACTCAGAATTCGGGCAATACGAGTGCGCGCCGCCGGAGTCAAATGCGCAGCCGCAATCCGGGCCACGGTTCGGTGGCCGGTTTCCCACCACCCGTAAGCCGGCGAGCAGAACATCCCAACCAGCAAAACGCTCACCAGCTGACTCGGCGCACCTCTTGTTTTCAGCAAGACAGGCTCATGTTACCAAAGCACGACCTGTATGAACGATTGCTGAGGTGAAGGTTGGTCCACCCCGTTTCCTCATTTTGGAGGCCTTGTCCGTTCTCCCGACCGGGGTAAACTACTACCCGAAACGTCCGCCATGCGAGATCCTCATCATGAGCGGAGAAAGTGAGGAAGAATGAATTTCGGCATTCTTGGGTCAGGCATTGTCGCTCAGACATTGGCGACCGGTCTTTCCAAACATGGCCATCAAGTAATGATAGGAACACGGGACCGAGACAAACTGCAGGCGTGGCGTGCCGCGCAGGAACGGGTCACCCTTGGCAGCTTCAGCGAAGCAGCAGTATTCGGACGCGTCATCATTCTCGCCGTCAAAGGCTCCGCCGCGCGTGATGCCCTGCGACTTGCTTACTCGCAGAATTTGAAGGGTAAAGTCGTCATCGATGCGACCAATCCCATCGCCGATGCTCCGCCCGAGCAGGGCGTTCTCAAGTTCTTCACTGATATCAACTCTTCACTGATGGAACAGTTGCAAAGTGATTTCCCTGACGTCAATTTCGTCAAAGCTTTCAGTTCTGTGGGCGCCTCCAATTTCATCGCTCCCTCTTTCCCGGAAGGCAAGCCAACGATGTTCATCTGCGGCAATAACGAGTCAGCCAAACAAACCGTAACCAGTGTGCTTGATCAGCTCGGATGGGAGTCCGCCGACATGGGCGGCGCTATTGCAGCACGAGCAATTGAGCCGCTCTGTATGCTTTGGTGCATCCCCGGCTTTCTTCACAACGAATGGACACACGCCTTCAAGCTCCTCAGAAAGCCGAGGTAAGCTCTTCGGCGCACTACAAGATTCCAGGAAAAGCGTGTGATGAGAGCACCGTAGACAAGTTACTCCGCCGTGAAGATGGGCATTCCTGTATACACAGGCGAGCCCTCGGCCGCCAGACAGCTTTCGGTTTTATGAACGTGGGGTCGGCGTTGTTGATCTTGACCGGCGGTCAAAACCAAAGGTGGGCAAATGGCGGCTCGTGCGTTTTCCGTCAAAGTGGCTTCGTCGCGGTGAGGCGATTACTAAACGCGGCGTCTACAAGAATCCATCGACCGCAGGGATGAATGTTGTTCGGATTGTCTCACCGTTCGGACACGCCTCGCGAATCCTTTGTCCCACCCACAATCGCGGATTTCAGTGCGGCCACTCGCATCGCCGTTCATCGCGCCAGTCACACCCATCAATGCGCTTGAGCGAGTGTCTGATGATGTATTCGCCAACAGAATTCCCGAGCGTCTGCCCGGCTTCACAATCCGTCCGAAAATGGATGCCCCCGAACACGCGGGCGTTTATCACCTCTTCAAGGGCTGCGGAAAAGCTGGGAAAACTGCGCATCAGTCCGGGCAGCGCGTCATTCGTGACAGTGATCGCCGTGTCCTCTCCAAAATACTCTGAAAGCACCCTGGTCGCCGCGCTGCTGGCGCAGGAATGAGCCGACGGGTAGCCTGGGAACGGTGGAGTGACCAGCAGCGGCGTCCATGTTGGATCCGCCAGGGTATCGGGATTCCCATCTGTGTCCGCCAACTGAATTGCTGTGACCGGCCGCCAGGTTACATACGTGTATTTCGCGTCCCAACAGCCAATCATGGCGTCAGACATTGCTAGATTCACGTGAGCGAGCAAGTGTGCAGTCTTCAACAGGCTGAAATGATGTTTTTCTGCGAGGGTAATGGCGACCGGATCCCAGAAGTCGGGCGGATTGCCGGGATTCCAGAAGAGCGCGGCATCGGTTTCGTCGGGCGTACGGTTCGTGCTGGATTTGCTTCCCATAACTTTGATTTCGTTGAAATCCGCTGTGTACTCGGCGCTATATAAGGGAGGAGGCGCCGAAGGCCTAAACTGCGATGGTGACTGAATCACCCATGGAGTCAAGTGCGCGAGCTGCGGAGTAAGACCTGGCGCGAACGCTGGCGGCGTCGGGCGCCATTCTCCGGGAGCCGTTCCACCGGTGAATGGCGGCGGTGTCTGGGCGAACCCGTCGTTGCTGCGCCAAGTCCAGATCGCGTCGGCAACCGCTTGGCCCCACTCAATTCCTTTTTGAATCGCTTCGGGGCGCTCGGCGTCCCAATTGCGAGAGATGCCCGTCAGCGATGCCGACCGCTCTTTATCCAGCATGTCCGATTGGGCCGGATACAGCCGAATTAAAATGCCGTAGGCCGCCTGTACCACGGCGGCACGTTTCGACGCGTGCCGAGGGCCTCTCGGGGCAACATGAATCGGGGTGTACCGCGGGTCGATGCCGTTCACTGCGTCGAAAACCGCAGCCTGCACAATGGCGGTGCTGCGCGTCGAAACGGGCGCCGGTGTTGCCGGCGGTGTGAGCGTCGCTTCCAGCATGATGTGATTCCAGTCCGATACTTCATCGGCTGATCCAATTTCGCAGCTCGTGAGCAGCAGAGCTGATAAGCCGATCGTATTTATGTACCTTTCGAGTCTTGACATGTGTGATTGTCCTTTCTTGGGTTTGTTTTGCAGAAATTCAGCCGCACGACCCCATAAATCGCGTTACGTCGATTTGGGAACTCCGCAGCACTGCTTCGAGTTCGGGAAGCGAAGCCGCCGGCTGATCCAGTTCCATAAGTAAATTCGCCCCGAAGCTCGTGCACCGGTAACGTGACATTGCCACAGAACGCAGCAATATGGAATTAGCTGGACGTTAGTTCTTCCTCACCTCGAGATGAGGAGCCAACTAGTTGTGGGCAATGTATTTAGCTCGCCGAAGCGCTAGAATGAAGCGGGAAAATGACCAGGAGGGAAGCATCGGCGCGACGGAACATCCTCCGTTTTGGGGAGTTTGACCTCGACTTAGATCGTCAAACACTTTCGCGGCGGGGTATCCGGCTGAAACTCCAGAATCATCCCTGCCAAGTCCTGACTTTGCTGATTCAGCGCGCTCCCGAAGTTGTCGCCCGTGACGAGATCCGGCGACGTGTCTGGGGTAACGACGTTTACATTGATACTGAGCGAAGCATCAACTTCTGCATTCGTCAGATCCGTGGAGTGTTGCACGACAACGCCGCCTCTCCGCGTTTTATTGAAACACTGCCGCGCGAGGGCTATCGTTTTATTGCGACATTGGAAGGCATTGTCCAACAGGAAAGAGCGGATCACAGTAGCGTTGCGCCTGCTAAGGAAGAGGTTACGGATGTCGCCGTCAGACAGAATCGCCAGCGTTGGGCGATCGCTCCAATCGCGCTTGCGGCGATGCTCACTGTTGCAGCGGTCGCATTTTGGATACCGAGACGGGATGTACAGGTAAGGGTATCCGGTATTTCTCCGGTGACCAGTTATCCAGGTGATGAGCGTGAACCCACGCTGTCGCCTGATGGCCGCCAAGTTGCTTTTTCCTGGGATGGTGAAGATGCTCGCCGCCACATCTATGTGAAACTGCTGGGCGAAGAGCGGCCACTGCGCCTCACTCAGGACCCTGCCGACGATAGTTTTCCGGCGTGGTCGCCGGACGGCAAG
>CBAAAA010000420.1:0-4580 GCA_964658695.1 uncultured Solirubrobacteraceae bacterium
GTAGCGCGATCGTCCGCGTCGTTCGCGATTACCAGGCCATTCCAGGCGCAGGTCGAGAGAGACTTCTTCCAACATCGGCATAGTGGCCTGGCGCTGCTCCATGGCGAAGCACGTCACCAGCAGGTTGTCACAGATGAGATTGATGAGGCGGGGGATGCCGCGGGAGCGCTTGTGAACCTCTTCCAGGATCTCCGGGGGGAAAACACGCTGATTCGGCATTCCAGAACGGGCCATACGAGTTTCAATGTAACCGGCCGATTCCGCGGGCGAGAGCGGGTTTAACGTGCAGCGCAGCACAATTCTTTGCTTCAGCTGCCTGAGGTTCGGTGCGTCCAGCTTGCGATCTAACTCTGGCTGGCCGGCCAGGATGATCTGCAGAAGCTTGCCGCCTCGATTTTCCAGATTGCCCAGCAAGCGGATCTCCTCAAGGACATCCCACTCGAGATTATGCGCCTCATCTACTATAAGAACCGAGGTACGGCCTTTTTCAGCCTGCTGAATCAGCAGCGCGTTTAACGCAAACAGGACCGAAGTCTTCGATTTTCGATCGCATTGCAGATCGAAATCATACGCCATCATTTCGAAAAACTGCTCAGGCGTCAGACGGGAGTTAAAAATAAATGCGAACTCGACGCGCTGCGTATCTAAGTAGTCACGCAGACACTCAAGCATCGTCGTCTTACCAGTGCCCACTTCGCCGCTAAGCGCGATGAAGCCTTTGCGGCTTCGTACGCCGTAAATCAAGTTGGCAAGCGCCTCTTCATGCTGCGGACTTCGGTACAGGAACTCTGGATCGGGACTGAGGTTGAACGGATTTTGATTTAATCCGAAGTAAGCCTTATACATGACGGATGCACTGTCCCTTCCCTGACGAGACGAGAAGGAAGCGGCGTCGAGCGGACACCACAGACCTCATCATACTTCCTTCATCGGTCATTCCCGCAGGATGGCACGGGGATTTGACGTTATAAATTGATTAACGGGTACCGTTACCCGGCAAACTGTAAGCGAGTCCACCCCGGTAGTGCGGAAGGTTGTCCGCCAGCGAATACCAGCCTTCTGGTCTTTGGAAAGACTACGCCGTCTCGAATGGACCGGCCGATGGCAGGCACGGCACGCAGGATTTTGCGCAGCGCCTGACTGTCGGTATCGAGGAAGCTGGTCTTCGACAGGAACCCACTTCCCCAACCGAGGCAAAGCAGGCAAGCGAGTGGCTGCGATCTCACCGTCTCGAGCTCCAGTCCGAGGCGTTTCACCGTTTCCGCCAGGCTCTGCAAGCCGGTCAGTTCGGCGTAACGTGAATGAAGCGCAAGCTGTGCCTGCGCAAAGTCATTACTAGCTGCAAGGATCGTTTTCAGGTCAGGTGTGGACCGCCATCCGAGCGCACGGCTCAAATCTGGATTTTCCAGGAATTTGCGTTCTTGCCAACTGCCAGAGAAAATGGTTCCCGGTGCAGCCATCTCGGCGAAGACCGGTGTAGAATCGGCGACTTTACCAGCAGGAACACTTCCCCGTCCGGCGACTTTCCAGGCGAGTTGCGGGCCACCCCCCTGGCGGGTATCCAACGAGGCGACGCGGGTGACATAGACCTTGAAAGACGAGGTAGGGATCACTTCGCTGTCGGCCATGGAGACGATTCTGACCTGTGAGGCGCCGGCAGAGTTCTCAGCGGTTTCGCCCACCCGTCGGGGAACGCGATCCCCTTCAAGAGCCGCGGCAACCCGCTCGATGGCGGCAGCAGAAAAGCGGGAGTATACCAATCCGGTCCGAAGCGCGCCCTTCACGGCAGAGGCAGGCAGGTAAGCGCCGCGATAGCTGGCAGCAAAGGTCGGAATGAAGAGAGACTCGGTGGGAGCGGTGTTCCAGATCGCAGTGGCGCTGGGATTCTCAAACGGGATACGGCGCTGAGAGAAGTTCTGTGCGAAACCTCCCCAGGAGGCAAAGTCGAGTTTTGTTGCCTTCCGGAGCTGGGCCAGATAGCCCTCCAGCCGGGGACCACGGGCAAGGAGCCGGAAGATACGCGCCTGGTCCAGCACGTTTACCTGATCCTTCCAGACCATGTAGTCGATGGGCGATAGTTCCCGGCCGTCGCCTACCAGCAACGGGGTGAGCGCGGTGACTTTATATTCCACTATCAGGTCCTCCGCCGCCGGATGTGCCGGGATCTTCGATCGATTCGGCGTGCCGGTCGCCGTTTTGAGGTTCGACCTCGGGCGTCGTTGATGCGTGCGGTTCAAACTCCGACTGCACTTCAGGCGAACCGGGCGGGGTCGGCTGCGGGGTCGGCGGCAGGTGCTCGATGAGCTCTGATGCAGGATTGCCGGAGGACTCCGGCAGTTCCTCCACTGGCTCTGAAACTGGCCCGTCAGATGACTGTTCGGACAACTCTTCGATCACCAGGTCTACCGGCTCCTCCGGTGTCGGGTCCACCGGCGCCTCGACATCCTCTTCGGGCACAGACGCTGCTTTGTCAGTAGCGGGCTGTTCCGGAAACGGTTCAGCCTCCGGTACCTGTTCCACAGCCGGCTCGTTCGCATTTTCCTGGGCGGCCGCCACTTCTAATTCGGACAAAATCTGGTCCAACTCGGTCTCGACGATCTCGGCCACAGGCGGCACGAAGGGTGGAAGCCGTAGCGATACGGCGACACCGGATCGGAAAACGGGATGAGCAAAGGCCTCGGGCGCGACGTCTATGGCGGCTCCAACCAGATCTTCGGGGGAGGACAAGACGGAACCTTCGGCAATCATGCGGACCTGCTTTTTGGCTTGGGAAGCTCCCTCGACATAGCCCCCGCGAACGACGAGCCGGTATTCGCCCGCAGTCCAGTCCACCTGGTCTGAAGCGGCAGGAGCGAAGAGGGAGAGCAGCCAGTGCAAGTGGGGCTCAGCGGAATCAGATGGCGCGTCGCCACGGCCCCGGGCCAGGGCTCGTACCAATTTGGGCAGCAGCAAGCCGGGCCACGTTCCTTCTTCGATTTCGGGAGCCTCAGTCTGCCCCCAGCCACTGGTGCGTTTACCGCCAAAGCCGCCGTCAGCGAGAAGCCGGAAAGCGGCGGAGACACGTTGGCCCCAATCACTGCGGGCCGCCTCGTCGCGAAAACGTGCAATGGTCCACAGTCCCGCGCCGGGCTCAAACTCGACGCAAGCGGAAGTGTGGACGTTGACAGAGCCGGAGCTCAGGCGATCGACACCGACACCGGTACGCAACACCGTTCGAAAGGGCGGCGCATTGAGCCGGTCCCGACGCAGCAGACAGGAACTCTCGGGGTCGGGGAGCCATTGGTCGGCCAGAATGGCCTGGCCGAGCAGGATCGTTTCCACCAGGCTGGCCGGCACAAATCGGACCACGTTCCAGCGAATCTTCGAGAGGAAGACGGGGCTCGGTGTGGTGAGTATTGAGGCCGGCGGAGGCCACAGCGTAGCGGGCGGCGTAACAAAAAGAGCGCTGCCCTGATAGGGGAACAGGGACGTGAAGGCTACTGGCGGTGTAGCCGACCTCGCGGTTGCATCCAGCCACTCTTCCATCCATCCCAACTGGCGCATGGCGAGCGTGAGAGCCGAATACAGGCGGTCACTCCGGTACTGGGCGTCCAGCCGGTCATGGCCGCCGTCCCCAGGACCGTAACGCCACGGGCCGGTCGGCCGCAAACGAATCAAAACTGCTGGCTGCATGCTCGTTTAGGCGAGTTTCTCTGCGAAGTCATCGGCGCTTGCGAGCTGTTGCAATAGGGAAAGGTCCGACGCGGTGAGCAGGGTGGATTCACCGGAGCCTTTGGCGTAGTAGTCCTTGTTGCGCCAGTTCAGCGTCAATCCAGCAAACGTGACGCGCCCGCTGCCGCGACTGCCGCCCCCGCCAAGTGTGTCATCTTCCAGCAGACGCAGAGCTGCCGCAACATTCGTCAACAGAGGACGATCTTCCGGGCACAGTACATCGAGGATGATGCGGAAGCGGAAGCGCGCTCCGGCAGGAACACGCTCAAGCGTGCGCGGGTTGGCCTGGGAGGTGATGCGATCAACGGCATTTTCGCTTTTGACTTCTGTCAGCTCGTCGTCCAGGTTTTCGCGCATCTGCGTGGTGATGCTATCGACAATCAGGGGCGCATCGTAGAAGGTCAACCTTGCCGGAGTGGCGACTGCGCCATCAGCCGATTCGCCGGTCACCCGTTCGACGCGGCTGGGTGTGCGGCCAAACAGAATGCACACCTCGTCGTCCGGGCGCTCGCTTTGATGGATCCGGACTTCCTGACCCTTGCGTTTCGAAAGATAGATCAGTTCACTCGGAATGGCGAGACCGAGCGTTTGCTCGAGGAGAGAGCGAAGCCTGCCGCGGAGCGAGCTGCCGGGGATATATGGGATGCCAAAGGCGTCTTTGACCACCGGGTTATCGGCTCCGCCAATTTCGAGCGATCCTTTGCCCGCGCCGATGTGTAAACCCGTCTGGCAGACGATCTCGCCTTCAAGCACCAGCTTGCCGAGAAACGTCAATTCCGTCGTGGCGGTGTGAGAACTCATGAAATGTCCTATTTTCTAAGCGGCCAGATGATGATCCGGCCAATCTGTTGTAAGCGCTACTTCTTGTC
>CBAAAA010000421.1:0-4570 GCA_964658695.1 uncultured Solirubrobacteraceae bacterium
GTGCAGTCTGACAACCAGGCGCTTGCCACTGAGGACGCGGTCACGGGCACGGTGGTGAACCGGCGCTTCATCAACGATCTGCCTCTGGTCAACCGTTACGTGCTCGACTTCGTGGGGCTTGGGCCGGGTGTCAACGACATGAGCGACACCAACTCGGTGCAAGACACGGGAACCAACTTTGTCTCGAATGGGAGCCGCGGCGCCAGTGCCGACATCCTGATGGACGGCGCTTCGATCACCAACTTTGAGCCGAATGGCGGTATCACGCAGGTGACTTACGTGCCTTCTGCGGAGGCGGTAGAAGAATTCAAAGTGCAGCAGACCAACTTCAGTGCGGAGTATGGCTTTTCCGGGGCGTCGGTAGTCAACATGATCACGCGCTCAGGCGGCAACTCCTTCCATGGAAGCGCCTATGATTTCTTTCGCAATAAGATAACCGACGCCAATAACTGGTTCAACAATCAAAGCGGCGTTCCTCTCCCTCCCGTGCATCGCAATAATTACGGCGGCACCATCGGCGGTCCTATCATCAAGAACAAAACATTTTTCTTCTTCGACTGGGATGGCACCAAGTCTTCAAATCTGGGCACCTATCAAGCTGGAGTGCCCAGCGCCGCCGAACGTAAAGGTGATTTTGGAGAATTGTGCGCTGCGAATGGCGGCACTTTCGACTCGACCGGGGCGTGCAGTGTCATCGCAGGGCAAATCTACGATCCTTACTCCGGCACCTTTCAAACGCCCGATAACGGTCCGGCCGGCGCGTACCGCAGCGCTTTCATTCCGTTCAACAATCTCGCTACCTACACCAGCCCTGGCAACGCTAACCTGAATGGCACTCCGTACCAGTTGCCAGCTACACCCGGCAACCTGATCGACCCCGTTGCCCAGCGGCTGGCAAACCTGTTCCCATCGCCAAATAACCCGGGAGGCGGCATCTACGACAACTGGATCGGTTCCGGCGCAACTCCCAGCACTAATAACCAGTTCGACATCCGCATTGACCACCGTTTCAATGACAGGAATCTGGTCACGTTCAAATATTCGCAAGGCTGGAACAGCCAAAGCCCCTATGCCTGTTTCAAAGACTTTGCCGATCCCTGCGGCAGCGGCGCCAACAGCGGCTCATCTCACGTGTTCGCGATCAACGATACACACACCTTCAGCCCCACGCTGCTGCTGACCAGCACGTTGGGGTTCACGCGCGGAGGGGAGAACATTGACGCCTACAACAAGAGCCTGAATGCGAATCCGCTCGGCACGCTGGGCTTCCCATCCTATCTGAATTCAAACGGCTTTCTGGGGGTTCCGGCCATGTTCATCGGCGATGGATACTATTCGGCCGGCTACACCAGTATCGGGCAGGATCCATACGGCAATTACCGGCAGGGACAGGACACCGGGCAGCTGAGCGAGCTGCTGACCAAGGTACTGGGAAAGCATGAGCTGAAGTTTGGCTTCGAAGGCCGGCTGCACCAGCAGAACTATATACAGACCAACGCCCCGAATGGGATCTTCGGCTTCAACGCGCTTGGCAGCTCGCAATGCCCGGTCTCCGACATCACGCAATGCGGCGGAGACTCAATGGCCAGCTTCCTGATGGGGCAGACGACCGGTGGCACGTACGAGATTCAGTTCAGTCCGGCGACCGAAAATTTCCAGTACGCCGGCTTTGTCCAGGACAACTGGAAAGTGCTTCCCAACCTGACGTTGAACCTGGGACTTCGCTACGATGTGTCGCTGCCCAGAACCGAACGGCATAACCGGATGAACTGGTTCGACCCGGGTGCGGTCAGTCCTTTGAATGGCGGAAGTCTCACTTACACAGACCCGATTACACAACAGACCGTCACTCGTTCGCTCGTCGGCGGCGAGTTATTTAACAGCCCCAGCGAGCGTACGAACTGGCAGACAGACTGGAGTGATTTCCAGCCACGCATCGGTTTGTCCTACCAGGTCACGAAGAAGACCGTGATTCGATCTGGATACGGCATCTATTATGACCAGACACGCTCCGGCGCAAATGGGCTGCTGAGTTATGGTTCGCAAGGGTTTAACCAGTCCACAAACAACGTCACCACTTACAACAACGATGGGGCCACACCTTACCTGCACTTGAGCAATCCTTTTCCGAACGGGCTGATTCAACCTCCCGGCAGCTCGCTTGGCTTACTTGATGATGTCGGGTATGGCGCCATCGGCCCGCTCCGCACCGCCGCAGCGGCTAAGACGCCGTATGAACAAAGCTGGAGCTTTGGCATCCAGCAGGAACTGGGTTGGGGCGCGGTGCTCGATGTAGAGTACATCGGGAAGAAAGGTACACGGCTGTACTTTGCGGGTGCTAATAATCTGAACGTATTGGGGCCGCAGATCGAGAACCTGACGCCGAATCAGATTGGCAATCTTGGCAACTACGTGACAAACCCGCTGGCTCCGCTGCTGACCGGCTCTTATTACGCCAACAGCTCTCTTGCGAGCCCGACCATCCAGGCATACCAGCTGCTATTGCCGTATCCGCAGTTCACGAGTGTCACTTCAGACGAGCCGCCGACCGCCGATTCCAGCTATAACGGACTGCAGATCACGCTCGAAAAGCGCTACTCCAATGGCTTGCAGCTGATGGCGAACTATACCTGGTCGAAATCGATCGACGATTCGTCGATTTATGACACTAATGTGGCCTGGCTGGGGAGCTATGGTCCTAACTCGGGTTTTGCTCTTCAAGATCCAAACAAGCCCTCTCTCGAACGCAGTCTGTCGGCGTTTGACATACCGTCGCAGTTCAAATTGAATTACACCTACGATCTGCCGATCGGACGGGGCCGAAGTTTTCTGAGTAACATGCCGCGCGCGCTGGATCTGCTGGTCGGCGGGTGGAAAACGGCTGGAGTGTGGACCATACACGACGGCTTCCCGCTTCAGTTCACGGTTGAAAATGGCGGAACCCCTATCTGGACTTACGGGCCGCAGCGGCCGAATCTGAGTGGAACTCCCGAACGCAGCGGCGGACCGGACTCGAACTGGATCAATAACTATTTCGCAAACCCGAGCGTTTTTGAGATACCGGATCCTTACACGCTCGGCAACGCGGCCAGGGCGATCGGGAGTGTGCGCAGTCCGTTCTTCTTCACCACAAACTTGTCGATTCTGAAGGAATTCGCTTTGTCCGCAAAACATGAAAATGTGCGGCTGGAAATGCGCCTGGAAGCCGAGAACGCCTTCAATCATCCGGTATTCGGTACCCCGAACACACTGGTGGGCGATCCTAACTTCGGAGTGATTAACTACACCGCCGTCGGACCAAGACAGTGCCAATTGGCGATGAAGTTCTATTTCTAGGGAAGTGTTCCGTCCATAATGGCCTAAGCGAGACCAATGGACAACAAGAAGGCGGGATCGGACCGGCGCGATTTTCTGAAGTCTATAGCGGTAGCAGGGGCAGTGGCATTGCCGGCCGAAGCCGCCGCCGTTCCGGAAGGGGCCACTCGCCAGGAACAAGCCCCTGTCCCGTCTGGTGCAACTCGCACGGAAGTAGCTTATCCGCGGAAGTTCAACAAATCGGCACTGTCCAAGATCTCTTTCCCGTTGGGCGGTGTGGGCGCGGGTAGCGTCGGGCTGGGTGGACGAGGCCAACTGCGCGACTGGGAAATCTTCAACCGCGCCGCCAAGGGAAATGAACTGGCCTATGCTTTCCCGAGCATCTGGGTGGAAGTGGAAGGGGAAAAGCCGGTCGCGCATGTTCTCGAAGCCCGGATAGAAACTCCGTATGAGGGACAGGCCGGGCTAGGTTCGCAGAATGTGCCGGGTCTTTCCAGGCTTAAGGCCGCCGTCTTCACGGGTGAGTTCCCGCTGGCTCACATCGATTTCGAAGATGACCGTCTTCCGTTGAAGATCACGCTGGACGCAGGGACGCCGTTCATTCCATTGGATGCCGACGCATCAGGCCTCCCGCTCGCGGCGCTGCATTACCGTGTTCGCAATGCCGGCAAGAAGCCCGTTTCGGTCAGCATCGCCTACTCGGTCGAGAACCCGGTCAAAAGCGGGAAGACCACCAACTCAGAGGATGTCGCGCGAAGGAAGACGGATGGCCGCATCAATCAGCTTCGTGAGGGCAATGGCATCTCAGGTCTGATGATGACCAATCCTGACATCGACAACGAGGACGAGGAGCACGGAAGCTTTGCACTGGCCGTTCTCCATTCCGGCGCCGGTAAGATCACACGGCTCTCCGGATGGCCGGCTGGACGCTGGTGGAACAGTCCGCTGCTGTTCTGGGACGATTTTTCAGAGGACGGAGAACTGGGTCCGGAGCCGGAGCAAACGAGCGCTGTCGGTGCGGTGTGTCTAAAGCAGACGATTGCCCCTGGAGCTCAGGCGGATTATTCGTTCGTGCTGGCGTGGCATTTCCCGAATCGAACTCCGGCGCGCTGCGGGTGGCAGGCCCCCAAAGGACATGAACATACGGTGATCGGCAACTGGTACGCCACCCGGTATTCAGACGCCTGGAACGTGGCTGAATACGCTGCCGCGCACTTGCCGTCTCTGGAGTCGCGAACGGCCGCCTTCGTCAAAG
>CBAAAA010000422.1:0-4567 GCA_964658695.1 uncultured Solirubrobacteraceae bacterium
ACGTGTCCGTCCAAACGACTGAGCGTTATCTCGGCTGTAAGCAGCGGTTGCAGAAATGCGGTCAACGACCGCATCGGATTAGAGCCGGAGCCGCCCTGACCGGTGTTGCTCTTGACTAGCCGACTTGTCGGGGGCTGACTCGCAGGACAAATTGTTGTAAGCCGATCCTCCTCGCCGCGCATCGAATTGCCAGACGCGAAAAGCGGCTGACTGGGAACAGGTGGCCGTCTGCTCTACGACGAGAGCGAATTCCATATCTCATCAGGAGCGGACACACATGTTTTTTATCGCTGGCATTACCGGGCACGTGGGCGGAGCTGCGGCACGGCGTCTCATCGCAGAAGGCAAACAGGTACGCACGTTGCTGCGCATACCGGAGAAGGCAAGAGCCTTTGCAGATCAGGGAGTGGAAATCCAGCAAGGCAACCTGAATGATCCTGAGGCGCTTGCTCGTGCGCTGGAAGGCGTTCAGGGAGCCTTCCTCCTCATGCAACCCACAATGACGCCACATCCTGACTTCAACGACGCAAAGGCATCACTCGCCAGCTACACGGCGGCTCTTGCGAAAGCGCCGGTCCCGCGTCTGGTTGCCCTTTCATCGATGGGTTCAGAGAAGACGGAGAAGCTCGGGAATATCACAGCGACGTCGCTGATGGAGCAGGCCTTCAGCAACCTGCCGATTCCGACAGCCTTCGTGCGCGCCGGTTCGTTCTACGAGAACTACGCGAGTGCTCTCTCGACCGCCCAACACACTGGAAAGTACTTCAGCTTTCCACCTGTCGACTTGCCATATCCTGCTGTCGGTTCCATTGACATTGGCAACTTGGTGGCCGAACTGCTGCTGAATGGCTGGACGGGTAAGAAGGTTATTGAACTGGGCACTTTAACAACTGCAAATGAGATGGCTGCTGCTGTAGGTAAGGCAATTGGCCGCGACGTGCAGGCGCAAGCTGTGCCTCGGCAGGCCTGGGCAGAGACCTTGCAGCAGTTCGGTTTGCCGCCGGGGTCTACGGGGCCGTACGAGCAGATGATGGACTCGATCAGCAATGGATGGATCGCTTTCGGCCAACCCGGCACCGAACCCGTGCCCGCAACCCAAACGCCGGAAGAATTCTTTAAGAACGTGGCTAAGCAGTAGCTCTGTTTGGGACGTGCGCGCGGTACTCAAGCTGAAGGCGGAAGCCTTCGTCCTCACTGAGTACCGCGTTCTCGTTTTCCGCCACTCCGGGCAAGGCCCTCTACGAATCGGTACCGATAAACGCCGTTGTCGTCAGTAACGATTTTCGACGAGTGCGAAATCGCCGATGCACAATTCGAGGCCGGGCAGCTCTGGAAATGTGACTTGACCTGATGTCACCAGCCCACCGCTCCATCCGAAGACGATTGCTGACGAGAAGCCGACTTATGAGGACGAATCGATTGTTACCATAGACCGCTTAAGGCCGTCTTTTCGTCACAGCACTCTTGGTCGTTCCACGTGCAGATTTCGTCTATGCACAAGGCCATAATCACAACTAGACTAGTCACTTGCGCACGTCTCCAGGGAGGATGAGGACAGTGGAGCCTGACAGGAGGAGCCTTGTTTCACCTAAGCGAGCAGTCCCTCCAGCATAGCTTTGAAACGATCCAGCATCACGGATACAGTGATTTCTTCCCCTCGCCGCCAGAATGGGCTGCAGTCGAGGCGGGCTGGCAGGAGCTCAGACCCAAGCTTGCGGAGCTTGACCTGCAGACGTACATCCCGTACCGCCCGATCTATGCCCACGCACCTAAGTCGAAGATCAACTTGCGTCCCGTTACGCTGCTCCATCCGGTAGATCTCATCTTGTACAGTTCGCTGGTGGCGGATCTCACAAACGAGATTGACGATAAGCGAATTCCGGAGACGGACGACCGTGTCTTTTCTTTCAGATTGGGCTCTGCTCGTAACGAGCTGTATGCATCGGAACCGAGTCACGCAGAGTTTGAAGCCAAGAAGCGCTTGCGAGCGCAAGCTTTGCCGTCTGGTTACATCGGGTTCGCAGACATTACGGACTTCTACTCTCGCCTGTATCAGCACAAGGTCCGGGGGGCTTTGGACGCCTGTGTGGATGGCGTTCCCAAGCTAGAGCCCTATCCTCGAATCATCGAAGGTTTGCTGCGCAAGCTTACGCACGATGGACTTAGCTATGGCATTCCAATCGGACCACCAGCTTCCAGACCCTTGGCGGAAGCTGCATTGATCGACATCGACGATGAGCTGCTTGGGAGTGGTATTGACTTCATCCGCTACATTGACGACTACGTCTTCTTCGCTTCAAGCAGAGAGAAGGTGGAGTGGGCCATACGGACGCTCGGTCAACTTTTGGACAAGCGGCAGGGGTTATCCCTCCACGCAGCGAAGACGAAGGTCATGAAGTGCAAGAAGTATTTGGAAACGCACGGCGATGATGAGGAAGTAGAAGATTCTGTCGAATCCCGTTTCGGGAAGTTGATTGAAGAGCACTTTTATGATGACGATAGTGGACGATTGCTAGACGAGCTCTCGGCAGAGGAAAAGGAAGCTCTGGACGCGGTCGATTTGGAGGAGATCCTGTCCGAAGCGCTTGATGAGGATGAAATTGACTACAAGAAAGTCGCATTCATCCTTCATCGACTTTCCAGCTTCGAACGAAACGATCTGATCGACATCGTTTTGGATCATCTTCCTCGGCTCTATCCTGTTGCTCATGCCCTCCATGCATTCTTCCGCAATGTCGAACCTATCGACGCAGCGACGCGAAAGAGATGTGCCACAAAGCTGCTTGCCCCTATCATCGCCTCCGGCGATGCGCAGGCGCCCGAATTCTATGCGATCTGGATCCTTGACCTTTTCGGAACAAATGCAGCTTGGAATCAGGCTAACGAGCTAGGAACTGTGTTCAAAACCACTCCATCTCAAGCTGTAAGGCGGTACGCTGCTCTTGCTCTCTCAGCCAGCGGCCGTCGATCCCAAGCTTTGTCATTCAAAGATGCTTTTCAGTCGTCAGAACCTCTGACCCGCCTGGCGCTGTTGCGGGGCAGCCGCAAACTAGGAGCAGACGAACGCAAGCATTGGCTTGAACGGGTGCAGTTAGATTGGTTCGAGAAATTCGTGAAGAAGCATCAGAACTAGCCTGCCAAGTGCAGATTCGCTGCTCGCGGTCTCTTTCCACAAATGCCTGGGGGAACGAGTAAAATTACCGCCATGTCGAGATGCACAGCACCTTCCAGAGGACATCACACAGCGTCAGGCCGAGCGAATTGCCCCGCCTGCGGCGGCAGTTCCGGGCGTTGGGGTGGCGGTTATAACAGCTACTCCTATCCGTCATATTCCACGCCTGCCTCCTCGTCGGCTAGTGCAATCCGCTCTTCCGGGGGAAGCGGAGGCGGTGCAGGCGGCAGTGCTCGACCACGGTGGTCACCGGCAGGATCATCCGTCTCTTACACACCTTCCGAAGTCCGTGCGCTGACACCATTCCGTGAGGCGCTGGAGAAAATTGGCCCGAAGCCAGACAAGCGCGACATCTTCTTGTGCCACGCTTGGGACGACCGTGCTACATCGGCAAAAGAGCTTCATGACCTGCTCGAGTCTCGTGGGGTGAAGGTTTGGTTCAGCGAAAAAGATGTCCTGCTCGGCACGCCGCTGATGCGTGAGATCGACAAGGGCTTGGCGCAGTCTCGAGTGGGGATTGTATTGGTCACCCCGGCCTTTTTGACGCGCATAAAGAACTCCGGGATTGCAGAGAAGGAGTTGTCGGTGCTTCTGGCTCGGGATCAACTCATTCCGATAATGCACGGCACCACCTTCGAACAGTTGTTGGAGGTTAGTCCCATGCTTGCTTCCCGTAGCGGCCTAAGTACGAAGGAAGTTGACCTGGCAAATGTAGCTACGAAACTCAAAGAACTGATGCCGCTGTTTCCCGACACACCTATCAACTAGACTTGTAGAGATTGGATGACCGTATCCTTCAATTTCTGCCAACCATCTCCGGCCAGCCGTTGAATCACGAACAGTGAGGCTTTACGACGCTGGCTGAGCAGCGCTTGATAGATCCACGAATGTGCTTCTTAAACGGGCCACGCCGGGCCGACGCACACACCCAGCGCGAACGTATATACTTCGCACTCACTCTTTTGAAGACCAATCAAGATGGCGGCTAAACATCTCGGTAGATTTCCAAAGCCCCTGCTCAATGACCTCGTCGCTGGTCGATGGCTGCCGATTGTAGGCGCCGGCTTCTCTCGCAATGCAGTCCTCCCACTAAAAAAGCAAATGCCCCTGTGGAATGAACTAGGGGCTCTGCTAGAAGCGGATCTCAGAGCATACGAGCCGACAGGTGCGCTCGATGCGATCTCTGCCTATGAGCACGAATATGGCCGCCCCAAGCTGATTGAGCGCCTCTCGGAATTGCTACACACTGCGGAGGCTCGCCCTGGCGACGCGCATAAGGCCTTCTGTTCTATTCAGTTTGATATCGTCTGCACGACAAATTTCGATTTCCTTCTGGAGCGCCAATACGATCTCATCCCGAGAAACTGCACACCGCTGATCGAGGAGGAGCAACTG
>CBAAAA010000423.1:0-4565 GCA_964658695.1 uncultured Solirubrobacteraceae bacterium
TTCCAAGGTCAATAAAGAACCGGCTGCGGTGAAGGCTTATTTCGATAAGAACCGCAATCTGTTTCGGATTCCTGAGAAGAAAGATCTGGACTTGATTGTGGGGACTACGGCGGAGTTCCTTCAGAGCGCCACGATTACCGATCAGCAGTTGCATCAGGAGTATCAGGACAATCTCGACAGCTATCGGATACCGGAGCGGGTGAAGGTACGACACATCCTTATCAAGACGCAGGGAAAGCCGAAGGAAGAGGCTGCGAAGCTGAAGGCCAAGGCGCAAGACATTTTGCAGCAGCTGCAGCATGGAGGAAATTTCACTGAGCTGGCGAAGAAGAACTCCGAGGATCCGGGATCTGCGGAGAAAGGTGGCGAACTGGACTGGATCGTCCGCGGACAGACAGTTCCGAATTTTGAGAAGGCAGCATTTTCGCTGCAGCCCGGAAAGCTGAGTGACCTGGTTGAGACCGAATACGGGTATCACATTCTGCAGGTGGAAGATAAACAGGACGCGCATATGCAGAGCTTCGATGAAGTGAAGCCGCAGTTGACCGCCAATCTGCAAAAGCAGGTGGGGACGGACCATCTGACGCGGGCGATGGATAGCGCTCGCGCGGAAGTTGCGAAGAATCCTGCACAGGCCGAGGCGATTGCGAAGAAGTATGGACTGCGCTTCTATCGGGTCAACGGCTATACGCCGGGGAGCTCGCTGCCGGATGTGAATACTCAGCAGCAGGTGGTATCGGCGATTTCCGGAACGGCGAAGGGCGGTGTTACGGACGTGCAGACGATTCAGGGGCAAGGCAAGTCGGCGTTCGCGGCCGTGACGAATGTGACGGCGGGCCGGAATGCGGATTTTGCGGAAGTGCAGGGCGACGTAATGCAGAAATACACTGCGGCTGAGGCGGTTCGCCTGGCGCAGCAGGCCGCGAAGCAGGCGGCGGACCGTGCACACAAGGGCGAGAGCCTGGAGACTTTGGCCAAGAGCTATGGTGTGCCGCTGAAGACCGCTTCGCCGTTTACGATTGACGGTGCAGCGGAGGGAATCGGTTCGGGCACACTGCTGCAGGGTGCATTCAAGGCCAACGTTGGGGACGTGGTTGGTCCAGTGACTGCGCAATCAGCGGACTTCCTGTGCAAGGTCACCGAAAAGACTCCCGCCGACATGGGCCAGTACGCCAAGAGCCGTGATGCGATTGTTCAATCACTGCAATCGGAGCGGCAGAGGATTCAGGATCCTTTATTCCAGAACAGTGTGGTCGCCGAGCTGAAGCGCAAAGGCAAGATCAAATATAACCAGGGGACGATCGATCGAATGGTCGAAGCGTTCCGTTCCTAAGGACACGGTTTGAGCCAATACCTTCTTGAAGTGTTCCGGAGCCTGACGGATCCGGATAAGCTGATCCATCTTTTATCGACCGTTCTGACCGGATGGGTCGGCTATGCAGTGCTCTTCTTAGTTGTGTTCGCAGAGAGCGGCCTGTTGGTGGGATTCTTTCTACCGGGGGACTCGCTGCTATTTACGGTGGGCGTGGTTTCGGGCGCGGGTAAGTTGCCGATTGGAGCGATGATCGCGATGCTCGCATTTGCGTCGATTCTGGGCGACGGGATCGGATTTTTCATTGGCAGCACGGGCGGCTACAGTTTATTCAAGAGCGGCAAATCCAAAATTTTTCGGAAAGAGTATCTGGACCGCACGCACGCGTTTTATGAAAAGCACGGCGGCAAGACGATCATTTACGCGAAGTTTGTTCCGATCATCAGGACTTTTGCGGCCTTTATTGCAGGCGTCGGAAAGATGCATTACGCGCGGTTCTTGTCATTCAATGTGATTGGCGCGGTGGGTTGGGTCACGTCGATGATCACGCTCGGGTACATGCTGGGGAACGTGCCTGTTATCCGCCAGAACTTTGAAAAAGTGGTCTTGGGAATCGTTTTTGTTTCGCTGGTTCCGGTTGCCCTGCAGCTGCTGAAGAAGCGCTCCCCGGCTGCTGCGGAGACGTCAAAAGTGGATACCACCCCCACATACTAAGGTCTCGCCGGTGACGTAGTCCGACAGCGGGCAGCAGAAGAAGAACACGGCGTTCGCTGCGTCTTCGGGAGTACCGAGACGTCCCAGAGGGATGGATTTCACTGCCTCGTCGCGTGCGGATTTCTGCATGCCAACACGAATTTCACGTTCTCCGATAGTGACCGCAGTGGCCGGATCCTCCATCGGTTTTGTGAGGCGCGTTTCGATCAGTCCGAAGCCGACGGCGTTCACGGTGACGCTATAACGTCCCCATTCTTTGGCGAGCGTTTTTGTGAGTCCTACCACCGCCGATTTAGCCGAAGAGTACCCGGACTGTCCGGCGTTGCCGTCGAGTCCTGAGATGGATGTGATGTTCACAACTTTGCGAGTGATCCGGTGGCCTTCGGCGGCTTCTCGCTTCGCCATCTCGCGGATCGGATGAGAGGCCGCACGGAGTAGCCGGAAAGGCGCGATGAGATGAATGTCGAGCATGGCCTGGAACTGCTCGTCGGTCGTCTTTTGAATGACGCTGTCCCAGGTGTAACCGGCGTTGTTAACGATGATATCGACTGAGCCGCAGCGCGCTTTCAACTCGGTGATGATCTGATCGGGGAAGCCGGGATGTGCGAGATCTCCGGCCAGAACGGAGACAGTACCTCCGGCGGCCGAAATCCCAGCAGCTGAAATGAATGACGCGCTCTCATTCAACGCAGCGGCATCGATGTCCACCAGAAGGACTGAAGCTCCGGCAGCGGCCAGTTGAGTGGCAATGGCCCGGCCGATTCCCCGCCCTGCTCCGGTGACGACAGCGGCCTTCGAGGCTAACGAAATTTCGAGCATACCGCGATGCAGGATATCAGAACAGGGCCATTTGGGGCTGCAACGCAGCGTTATTTGGGAGCGAGTCGCCTTCGCTTCGGCGGATTCGTTCGCCAAATGCATCAGCCAGTGATTGGGTGCGCGCACCGATGCCTACTTTGGCTCGGATATCGTTGACCAGCGTGCGTATCCGTTCCGGATAAGCGCCGCGGAGATAAGCACCTTCGGCGTAGCTGCGTTCATAGCGTTTGAACAGATCCGGAAAATGTTGGGCGACGAATGGGAAGAAGACACGCTGTGCGGAGGGCATCAGGAACAGCACGTTGGCTCCCCATTGATCGGCCCCGGCATCGTGAGCGGCCTGAGCCACGGCCGAGAGGTTTTTCTCCGAATCGGTGATCATGGGCAGCACGGGACTGGCGATCACGCCGACCCGCACACCTGCCTGCGCAAGCTTTTGCACTGCGGCGATGCGGAGGTCAGGCCGAGGCGCATAGGGCTCAGTCAAGCGGGCCAGTTTGCGGTTCATGGTCGTTACGGTAAGCGTGACGCGAACGTCGTTACTGGCGGAAAGAGTTTCTAACAGATCGGCGTCACGGGCAACCAGGTCGGACTTGGTGGTGATGTAAATCGACACACCGCGCATGAGCCGCATGCTGTCGAGTACCTGCCGGGTGAGGCCATGCGTGCGTTCAGCCGGCTGATACGGATCAGTGGCGGTGCCGATTCCGATGGTTTCGCCAGGCTTGACACTATGCAGCTCACGACGGAAAGCGGGCGCGTTCCACACCTTGGCATAGATTTCGGTTTCGAAAGCCACTGGGTCGCGACGCTCAAGGAACTCGTGAGTGAAGCGGGCATAGCAGTATTTGCAGCCATACTCACAGCCGCGATACGGGTTGATGGTCCAGTGAAATGGCACGCGCTCCGATTCGCAGCGGTTGAGCCACTTGCGACTGGGAAGGCTGCGGTATTCAACGCGGCGCTTTTCACCTAGTACAACCCCTTCCGCAGCTAGACGTGCGATTCCGATGAGCTTTCCGACATTTTCCATGAGAGTACCCTCACAGGATGATATTCGTCTTTTATTCGCCCTTTGTCAAGTAATCCTTTGGGGCGCTGGATTTGGTCGCCACGCCCTAGAGTCAGGGCGATATCTGGGTTGATAGCTCGATCCAACACCCTGGCAGGAACGGTTGTGAAGGTGCTTGAGCGAATGCCCTTGCCAGGCCGTTGTGGGTGTTCACGCTGCGCTAAACAGAGACAAATGAGAAAACTATTGAGTTACCCGGTAACACCTTAGGCGAAAGGCTCGTCCTAATGGCTGAAGCAAGCCTCGCAGGCGTATTCCATGTCGATTATATGCTTGTGTTACTTACATTTCTTTACGTAAGAACGGCTTTTCCCGGTGTAAGTGCAGTCAGGTCTTTAGCTGCTACGGGACTCGTGCGTTGACGCTTTCCAGGAGAGTTAACTTTTTTGTGCGGCATTGCCGGATTTACACACTTTAAGCACGCAGGTGATCCAAGCCGTATTCACGGCGCCGTGGCATCCCTCACCCACCGCGGACCCGATCAACAGGGCGTCTGGGAATCAAAATTTGTTTCACTTGGGGCAACGCGGCTCAAGATCATCGATCTTGCGTCGGGAGATCAACCCATTGTGTCCTCAAACGGCGATACAGTGATCGCGTTTAACGGTGAGATTTATAATCACGCGGAGCTTCGAGACGAGTTGGAAG
>CBAAAA010000424.1:0-4526 GCA_964658695.1 uncultured Solirubrobacteraceae bacterium
TAAAGGTTTGATCTTCGATCCGGCCAGCCTCACCGAGGACTACGAAACCGGCGTCTATGTCTTCAACGCCGGCTTCCGGCAGCGTTTCGTCCCGCTGAAGGGCGAAATTCCCAGCTTTGGAGCGACCCGCGAATACTTTCCCCGGGGTCTGCGGGCCGCCATTCGCCAGCGGACCAGGTGGGTAACGGGAATCGCCCTGCAATCCTGGGCGCGCGATGGCTGGCGCGGGCCGATCAGTTCCAAATACTGGTTCTGGCGCGATCGCAAGGGGCTGCTTGGGAATCCATTGGGTCTACTGACCAACTTGCTGTTTCTGGCAGGGCTGGCCGACTGGGTGGCGGCCCATATCGGACATCGTCCCTGGCACTTCGCGGTCGCGAATCCGACGGTGATTCGCCTGTGCTGGGCCTCATCCGCACTGCAATGCGTTCGCCTCGCGATGCGCATGTACTTTACCGGGAGAATCTATGGCCCGGTGCTGGCGTTGGGCGTTCCCCTCCGGGTCTTCCACGGCAACATCATTAACTGCTGCGCTTCCATCGGCGCGGTCTGGCTGTTCACCCGTGCTTGTATCAACCGGCGGCCGCTGCAGTGGCTCAAGACAGACCACTCCTACCCGAACCGCACGTCCCTCTCCCCGCACTCCCGCGATCTCTCCGAAGTTCTGGTAACGGAAGGCTATATTCCGGCGGACGTGCTGGAACAGGTGAAGGCGGAAATCCGGTCGGATAACTTTCTCAGTGCGCTGTTACTCGAGCGCCGGCTGGTCAGCGAAGAAAACCTCTATCATGCACTCAGCTTGAAGGGCGCCGTCCCGCTTGTCACGGTGCAGGTAGCGGAATGTGGCAAGCGTGTGCTACGCGTGCTGCCGCGTGAGATGGGACGGCGTTTCGGCATCATTCCCTACAGTGTCAAAGACGGAAAGCTGTTCGTGGTGGGGCAAGGCATACCGGACGGGAACTGGCAGGCTGAGCTGGCCTCCTGGACGCGGCTGCCGATTGAATTCCAGCTGGTCACAAAAGGGAATTTCGAAGAGCTGCAGACGCTGCTGGAAGATTGCACTATGGCGTGAACAGATTCACTGGCGTAAACTCAACAATCCTCCACTTCTTCTTCAACAGGCGTAATCGAACGTGCACTTCCGCTTCCTTGCGGGCACCTCCGGCTGACTGGCCCGACTCGTTGTTCGCCAGCGTTAAAACCCAGCGCAAAGTCAGCAGCGATTCGCCCGCGGCGTCATCTTCATCCACCACATCGATTTCGCTTGTCACCTGATACGCAGACGTCAATCCGACGAACTCCTGCGCGAGCGTCGAGTAGCCCGCCAGAGACTTGTCGAACGGCGTCATAGCGTCGGAAGGATTTCCGGCTGTAAGCGCACTCGCCACCTGGTTCACGACCCGCAACACATCTTGCGGCTGATCAGCCATGGCCGCACAGGCGGTTGCCAAGACCAGGAAGCCGAGTTTAGATAAACCAGGCTCAGGTACGATAGCTGCCATTGATCTGAATGTACCCCTCTGTCAAATCGCAGCTGAAGTAGCGCGCTTCACCTTTTCCACGGCCGGCATATTGCAGCCGGATGCGCACTTCCTTGGCATTCAGGCTCTCCTTCAACTTGCTCTCGTCGTAATCGGCCGCCAGCCCTCGATGACAGACCAGCACGTCCTGCAGAAGGATATCGACTTTCGACGGATCGAACTCCACACCCGAGTAGCCCGCTGCGGAAAGGATGCGTCCCCAGTTCGGATCGCTGCCGGCTATGGCGGTTTTCACCAGCGGTGAAGTAGCCACCGAGCGGGCAATCTTGCGCGCCTCGTCTTCGCTGTGGAAGCCTGAAGCCCGAATCACGATCAGCTTCTTCGCACCTTCTCCGTCGGCCGCGATCTGCTCGGCGAGGCTGATCATCACGCTGCTGATAGCCTCTTGCAGCGCGATGCGTTCGCGAGTTCCGATCATCGCCTCCGACCCTCCATTTGCCATCAGTACGACCGTGTCATTGGTTGAAGTGTCCCCATCGACAGTAAGCGAGTTGTAGCTGTCCTTGGTCGCGGGCCGCAGCATCGCGTCGAGTTGCCTGGCAGTCAGCGTCGCATCCGTCATCACAAAACCCAGCGTCGTTGCCATGTTCGGATGGATCATGCCTGAGCCTTTGGTCATGCCCGCAACCCGCACCGGCTTTCCATGGAAGGGCAGCTCGAGTGAAGCCACTTTCAACCGAGTGTCAGTTGTCAGGATGGCTTGCGCCACTGCTTCGAAGCTATCGGGCGAGAGCCTGGCGACAAGTTGGGGAATCGCATCCGTCAGCAGCTTGGGATCGAGCTCCACACCGATCACTCCAGTAGATGCCGGAAAAATGTATTCGCGCTTTGTGTTGAGCGCCCGCGCAGCTGCTTTACAGGAAGCAAGCGCAACCTCATCGCCCGTTCTGGTGGCGCAATTGGCATTCCCGGCGTTGACCAGAACCGCGGATACTTTGCCCTTCGATGCCGCCAGATTCTTGCGCGCAAGCCGTACCGGCGACGCCTGCACCACATTCTTCGTGAAGACAGCCGCGGCGGATGCGGGCTTGTCCGAAACGATCAACCCGATGTCGTCTTTCTTTAATTTCCGGATTCCGGCGTACCCCGCGGCATAACGGTATCCCACTGGCAGCTTCACTGTTCGTCCCCCAGACGTTCGCCGTGTGACAACTTCAACCCGTTCAGAAACGCATCGGCGGTCACACGCTTCTTGCCCGCAAGCTGTAATTCGAGAATCTCCAGCCGCGAATTCCCACCACAGCCGACAAAGAGCCTCCGGCTCTCGGGAACAAGTAGTCCGGGCGCCGCATTACCATCCGCCAATGCAGCTCGGCTGATGGATAATTGCTGCCCGCGAAAGCTCGTGTATGCACCCGGCCACGGTTGGAACCCACGCAAGCGGTTATAGATGATCGCGGCCGTATTCGTCCAATCGATCAACCCGTCTTCCTTCTTGAGAATCCGCGCCGACGTCGCCTCCGGGTTATTCTGCGGCTGCTTCACCGCTTCTCCGGCCGCAATCGTCCGCAGTGTGTCCACCAGCAGCCTGGCCCCAAGCGGCGCAAGCCGCGCACTCAGTTGCGGTGCGGTTTCCCCGGGATCGATCGACAAGGATTCCCTCTGCAGCATGTCGCCCGTATCCAATCCCGCATCGATCTGCATGATGGTGACTCCGGTAACCTGCTCGCCGCTGGCAATGGCCCACTGAATCGGCGCTGCTCCCCGATATTTCGGCAGCAGCGAAGCATGCACATTGAGAATGCCGAATCGCGGCAGATCGATGATCGCTTGCGGAATGATCTGGCCATATCCAACTACCACCATTACGTCGGCTTCGAAGCCGCGCAGCAGCTCAACATTTTCCGGACGGCGAATGCGCTCCGGCTGAAATATAGCTAAGCCCAACCTCTTCGCAACGATCTTCACAGGAGGTTCTGCAAGTTGATTCCCGCGACCCTTTGGCCTGTCAGGTTGTGTGAAGACCGCGACGACCTCATGACCGGCTCCGGCAAGCGCCTCAAGCGTCGGGACTGCAAACTCGGGCGTTCCCAGGAAGATGGTTCTCATGGGCGCAGAGCTACTCCCACTCGCCGGCTTTCTGCAGTTTTTTGATTTTGCGTCGAATGATGTCGCGCTTCAGGGCGCTCAGGTGATTGATGAACAGAATGCCGTGCAGATGGTCGATCTCATGCTGAAACGCACGCGCCAGCAGTTCTTCTCCAGCGAGCTCTATGGTCTCGCCCTTCTCGTTCTTCGCCCGCACGGTTACTTTGTTGGCGCGCGACACTGGTTCGCGGAACCCCGGGATGCTCAGGCAGCCTTCTTCGCCGGTCTGCTTCCCCTCCCGAAAGACAATCTCCGGGTTAATGATGACGATCTTGTCTGCTTCGTTCTCTCCCAGACTGACATCGATGATGGATATCTGCTGACTGAAGCCAATCTGCGGCGCCGCCAACCCCACACCCTTCGCGGCGTACATGGTTTCGAACATGTCGGCGAGCATTTCCCTAAGTGCCGGAGTATCGAACTCAGTGACCGGCGTTGACTTCCGCTCTAAGACGGGGTCTCCATATTTAACAATCTTGCGAACCATCTTCTTACTGCTAAAACCTCTTTACCTGGGCCATGTAGCCCGCAAAATTCCGGGTGGTCTCGAGCATCGAATCGCCGCCGAACTTCTCGAGAAAAGCCTGCGTCAGAATCAGCGCGACCATCGCCTCGCCCACCACTCCCGCCGCCGGGACCACCGCCACATCACTACGCTCATAGGCGGCCAGCGCTGGCTCACGAGTCTCCAGATCTACCGATTCCAGCGGCCGGCGCAATGTCGAAATGGGCTTCAGCAGCCCGCGCACCACCACGTCTTCTCCGTTGGTGATGCCACCCTCAAGACCGCCGGCGCGATTCGATCCCCGGTGAAATCGCTCCTGCGACCGATCGTAATGAATCGTATCCTGCACCGTGGACCCATACGATCTGGATCCTTCTTCGGCGTAACCTATT
>CBAAAA010000425.1:0-4522 GCA_964658695.1 uncultured Solirubrobacteraceae bacterium
ACGAGAATTACCGTTCTCGCTAGCGATAGTGGACCTCTGGCAAGGTGGTCTTCCTTTCTTTTTACGCAGGTGCGCACTACCGCCGTTTCGCCTCCTCCTTTCTTTTGTCGGCTCCGGGCGGAGCTTTTGCAGCGGTTGTGATACGGACGGTTAGAGCTTCCAAGAGAACTTAAGTTCTCCAAAGGCTGGCAGAACAAGTTCCGCTCCACCAAAACTCACCATGAAATGGAATCCCTAGAGCCCCGTTGTGTTGTTACGAAAAATGCAAGCCCGCCGCGCCACTAGCAACGACACCAGCAAGCTCGAACCAGCAAACAGCTCGCCAGTTCTGCTTGAGCTTTTGGGCTCGAAGTCTGGATTAAGCACCATGTATCGAGGAACCACGAAATTACTGCAGGTGTTGTAATTCCCTTCCTGATTCGGGTTGGATTAATTGTTCCCGCCAAAGGGTGAAACAAAAACCTCCCGCTTTATGCCCTTGCGTGGTATGGTCTACAAAAAGAGGATAATGCCGCAAAAATACACCCCAGTACCGCGCAAGCTGACGGCGCACTCGGATGCGGCTGTCTGCTACGTGCTAGGCATCTCTCGAACGACCCTTTTCCGCAGGTTACGAGATGGAACGATTACTTCCCCGCCACACGTGCCCGGCACAAAACGCCGTTGGTGGGACCGTGGATCGATTGAGCTCGCCAAGGAGCAACTAAAAGGAGAGATGACGTGATTCGGCTCGTTATCGCCAACCAGCGTGGCGGTGTTGCAAAAACAACGACGACTCTCTGTTTGGCTTGGCACTTGGCGGAACGCGGCAAACGCGTACTTATCATCGACACGGACCCACAGGGCTCTGTAAGCGGTCTAATCGGCCTAAAACCAGAGAAGTCGCTATTTAACTTCCTGATAAATCAAGAATCAATCGAGGGTTGCGTTACGCCGACAAGCCACGAGCGGATCCATGTTCTTGCGTCGACCAGAGAGACAAATAAGGCCGAGGACCTGGTCTCGACGCAGACCGCCCGGGAGTTTGCATTCGAGAATACATTACGTCCTGCGGAAGATCATTATGATGCGGTGCTGCTCGATTGCGCGCCTTCGATCGGTTTATTTCAGGCCTGTGCCATGGTGTACGCCCGGTGTCTTCTGATCCCCGTCGCTATGGAAATTCTGAGTGTTCAGGGCTCGATGGCGGCGATCCAGGCAGCCGTAAGCCTCAGCCAGTTGCTACGGCTTAATCCGGGTATTGCAGTGGCGGGGATCGTTCCGGTGATGGTGGACCGTCGTCTCCAGATCACCGAAACAGTGCTGAATGCCCTGCCCCGGCTGTGCGAGCAAGCGAAAGTTCCTTTACTGCCGATCGTTAGAACTGATACAGCTGTCGCAAAGGCAGGTAGTGCGCGGCAGTTTATTGGCGCCTTTGACCCAAGGTCAAAAGCGCTTGAAGACTATGCAGCCATCGCCACCTACATTTTGCAGGCAAACGGAAACACCTCCCATGCCAACACCACGGCGTAAAAAGGGTGCGCCACAAATCGACTTGGCTGAGATGCAGAACAGCCACGCGTTCAAAGGTATGCTCTCGTTTCTCGATGAAACTGCCGAAGAAAAGAGGCAACGCATTGCTGGATCTATAGATCATGCGCCTATAGAGCAAACACCTATAGATCAGAAGCCTATTGATCCGCAGCTAGTGAGGGTTTGGCTTAATCCTAGCGACGGGGACTCAAAGGGAAATAGAAAGCCCCTGGCGTCAAAGGACGAATCAACACCTAACATGTTTAAGTTAGATCACTTGAATATACAGGATCTCTCGAGGGGAGACCAGCCGTTTATAGATCATCGGTCTACCGATCTCTCCTCTATAGATCGCAGATCTATAGATCAGTCTGGTATAGAGCAAGACGACCGACATGCAAAGCTTGAAGATTGCCCTACTTTGCTCCTACATGGCAAAGCTAAACCAAAGCCCGCTCGGACCGTTCAGGATGGACATTCATCAGGTGAAGATAAAATTTACGACGTCCTTTGGAAGTATTCCAAGCCACATACACCGGAGGCGCGCTTATTATCCGTCGGCTACTCCGCGTTGGCTGAACTGTCCCGAATGGCACCTACCAACTGCCGCGCGAACGTGTTTTCTCTTATAGAGAAGAAGGCAATCGAGGAATACAAGATGCATACCAAAGGACAGGCGACGACCTATTTAATCTACAATTACGCGACAATTTTACGCCGCCGGAAGGAAGCCGGACTGACTCACGTTATAAGGACCCGCGGCGTGGTGTTTGTTGATCCGGAGACGTGCGAACCCTTGACCCGGCAAATGGGTCAGTTTCGCCTGAAGGGCCGTGCGCTTTTGGACAAAAGATGAACAGATACCGTCTATAGATCATTCAGATAGAGCTCATTCATCGATAGATCCTTCCTCTATAGAGCATGGATCTATAGATCATCGCTCTACAAACGACTCGCAGCGCGGAAGGATCAGTAAGCGAACGATCTATACATCAAAGATCTTGCCTCCTTATAGTCTTAGATCTCTGAATTCAACCGACGACGACAGCTTGCGCGCGATGCTTCAGGCCCAACTTCCTGCTTTTAACGATTACGCAGTAGATACGCTTTGGAGGGATTGTCGACAACAGGTTCCAGATGTGGACGCAAAAGAAATAGCGTCGCTGTTTGCCATCAAGTTGCCCGGGAGCAGAGGCAGAGGAATTGAGAATCAAGACGGATTCTTTAATAGCAGCCGTTGCGCGGAGTTGCACTCCGGCCGCCATTAGCGCCTTACGCCAGGGCAGGGAAGTGCCGAAAGAAGCACCGAGTATAACCATCCCCGCCGATGAACTCGCAGCGATGTTGGACGATCCCAAAACTCCAGAGTGGATGTTGAAGTTTATTCGTGCAAAGATGCAGTCGAAATGTAAGCCAATGTCCCTATATGGCTAAACGAGGAGAACTAACAGCAATCTGGCACAAGTGCGCTGGCTCTAAGAAGAACGGGGTAGCTCGAAGCCGGGAAGGAGACAAGCAATGTTCACACCCGCCGACAACTTAGGGTGTTATGCGCTCCATCATCAATCCTGTTTTGAAATCGAAACGACTGTTGCAGTGTCTCCGCGGCCGCCGTTTTCCCGTCTAACGAAATATCGAAAACCTCTCGCAATCAAAAACCAAGAACATAAACAACAGGGGCATGTAGATAACAGACGCAAGAAGAAGTCTTCGTGCGTTCAGATAGGTACGCTCCTTACAAATCTCAAGCCCGAAATATAGGAACGCAATGCCAAGAACCAGCGCGGCAACAAAGTAAATGACCCCAGCCATATGGACAAAGCTCGGTGTAAGGCTGACTGGAATGAGCAGGAGCAGCGTCACTATGATCTGTCGGCTGAATGCATGACCGTCTGGCTTAACAACCGCCAGCATTTTTACATCACCCCGTTTATAATCCTCGCGGTACATCCAGGCAATCGCATGGAAATGTGGAAACTGCCAGAGAAACAAAATTCCAAAGAGAATCCAAGCCTCAATGCTGAGATGGCCACTAGCAGCAGCATAACCAATCAATGGAGGCATCGCCCCAGGAACTGCCCCAACAGTTGTGCAGATGGGCCCTCGTCGCTTGAGAGGCGTATAGATGAACAAATAACCGAATGATGTCAAAAAGCTTAGGACTGCCGCTTCGATGTTGGTAAATCTCCAGAGTTCGCCCATTCCCAGAATCGAGGTTGCAAGGCCAAAGTAGAGAGCGTGATTTGCAGCAATGGTTCCGGCTGGGATTGGCCGTAGCTGTGTCCGAGTCATTCTTGCATCGATGTCGCGCTCGTACCATTGATTGAGAGTCGCCGAACCGGCCGCCATTAAACCGGTTCCCAAAAGAGCATTCAAAAGCGTGAGCAGACTGAAATGGGAACCGACCCCGAAACAAAAGCCAACAGCAGTAGAAATGACAATTAGAAGTGCAATTCGTGGCTTTGTGAGTTGCAGGTATTCGTGAATAAGGCGGATGTCGCTAGCGACATCCGGGACCGGACTGAGCACCAGAGATGCTGTGTCCTGTTTCTTTCCAGTCGGATCGTGCACTACACTACCACCCTGCCCCAATGCTACACGACCGGGCGATCTGCAGCCTCCAGCCGTTGTCACGGAGCAGTTGACGAGCCAGTTTACGGCCTTTGAATGTCCAGCGTCCGCGATGACTGTGCGTATGTCAGGAAACAACGGGCTCAGGCCAACTGAGTAAGAGATCGGCTGCCCGCCGGTCCGAGGTGTTGGCCGGCTCGACTCTGCAGGCAATTGGTAAGCCCAAGGGATCGACAAGGATGTGGCGCTTGCGCCCTTTCACAAGTTTGTGTACATCAAAGCCACGAACGCCACCGCGTTCTGTCGTTTTCACCGATTGCCCGTCCATGATCACCACCGAGGGACACGCGGAAGGCCTGCTTTGCTGCGCGTTTGCTCATAGATGGCTCGTTGCAGGCAGGTCCACACACCGGAGCTCTCTTCCACATCTGGAAATAGT
>CBAAAA010000426.1:0-4513 GCA_964658695.1 uncultured Solirubrobacteraceae bacterium
TCCTGGGTTGTCGAACTTACGGCCCCCAATGCCGCTTCGTTCGAACTTAGACTACGGAATCAGACAACGCCCATCATTGCAAGGATCGAGCGGGACAGGGTGTTGTTGGACATGCGCACGGTCTCTGATCAGGAAGTAGAATCGCTTGTCAGTGGAGTGAACGAAGCCGCAAGCTAATCGTCAGACTGCCAGACAACATTGCCTGCGACAATCGTTGCGACCTGGCCGCCCTTGAATTTCCGGCCATGAAAGGGAGTGTTCCTGCTTTTGGATGGCGATCGATTTACATCGTAAGTCCACTGATGATCCAGTCCGAAAATCGTGACGTCGCCCGGCGAACCAGCCACTAACGTCCCGCGATTTGGCAGGCTGAGAATGTTTGCCGGTCCTTGCGTAAACAGCCGGATGATATTTGGAAGGATCATTCGCTTCGAATGCCAGAGCTGTTCCAGAGCTAACGGGAGCGCCGTTTCGAGACCGATAATGCCGAATGGACAACGCTCGAATTCCTGCATCTTCTCGTCCCCTGGATGCGGTGCATGATCGGTGGCGATGGCTTCGATGGTCCCGTTCACCAGACCAGCAGTCACGGCCTGTACGTCAGCGGACTCGCGCAGCGGCGGCTTCATTTTGAAGCTGCTGTCGTACGGCCGCATGTCGGTGTCGGCGAGCACGAAGTGATGTGGAGTCGTCTCGGCTGTAACTCTCAGGCCCAAACGCCGTGCATGGGCAACCATGGCCACCGAGTGTTGTGAGGAGATATGCGCGACGTGATAACGCACGCCGGTAACTTCCGCAAGGATGATGTCGCGCGCCACCATGACGTCCTCTGAGCTGCGGGGAAGTCCGCGTAAGCCGAGACGGGTGGATTGCAGTCCTTCATGCATGTCTCCGCCGGCGCTCAAGTTGAGGTCTTCGCAATGTTCAATCAGGGGAATATCAAGAGCGCGAGCAAACTCCATGGCGCGGCGCACCAGCCGGGCATTCATGACGGGCTTGCCATCATCTGAGATGGCTACGATTCCCGCCGCTTTCATGGACGCGATCGCGGCAAGCTCCTCCCCCGCGGAGTTGCGCGTGATCGCACCGATAGGGTACACGTTCACCACGGCAAAACGACGCGCCCGGTCCATGATGTAACTGGTAACGGTTGCGCTGTCATTCACAGGCTGGGTGTTCGGCATGCAGCAGATGGAAGTGAAGCCCCCGGCCGCGGCGGAGCGAGAACCCGTCTCTATCGTCTCGGAGTGCTCGAAACCCGGCTCGCGCAAATGCACGTGCATATCGATGAAACCCGGTGCAACGATCAGCCCGCTGGCGTCGAAGATTTCGCTCCCGGTGGCATCGATGCTTTCCGCCAGTTCACGGATCATCGCTCCTTCGATGGCGACATCGCAGACCCGGTCAATGTTCTGACCCGGATCAATCACTCGCCCGTTCTTGATGACGAGCTTACTCATGGGGCCAGCACTCGCTCCAGCACCGCCATTCGAACCGAAATTCCGTTGCCGACCTGATTCAAAATGGCGGAACTTTGGGAATCCGCAACTTCTGAAGAGATCTCCCGGCCGCGGTTGATAGGTCCCGGGTGCATGACGATTACTCCGTCTTTAGCCCGTTCGATGTGTTCCGGCCGCAATCCATAAAGCTGGAAATATTCACTGGCGCGCAGCGGCGGCTCGTGCTGGCGCTCCAACTGAACGCGCAGCATCATGATGACGTCCACGTCGCAGATAGCCTCTTCCATGTTGTTGGTCAAGTGGAGACCCGGCGCAATCATTGCCATCTGCGCAGGGAGAAGCGGCGCCGGGCCGCACAAGACGATCTGCACGCCAAATTTTGAGAGAAGAAAGATGTTGGAGCGAGCCACACGGCTGTGCGCGATATCTCCGATGATGGCCACTCGCAGCCCTTCTAAAGCAGGCCTGCGATCCAGAATTGTTCGAGCATCAAGAAGTGCCTGCGTCGGGTGCTCATGCGTTCCGTCCCCGGCATTGATGATCGGGATAGGCAAATAGCGTGAGAGAAAGTGCGGCGCACCGGAAGCCGCGTGGCGCATCACGATGGCGTCCGGCCGCATGGCGCCAAGCGTGTTTAAAGTATCTACCAGGGACTCGCCTTTGGATACGCTGGAGCCCGAGGCGGTAATTGAGATCGTATCCGCGCCGAGACGTCGCGCCGCTATCTCGAAGCTGGTCCGGGTGCGAGTGGAAGCTTCGAAAAAAACATTGACGACCGTCTTTCCCCGGAGAATGTCGAATCGTCCGAAGGGCGCTCCATGCGGCGGCTGAAAGTACTTCGATCGCAGCAGAATCGCTTCAATATCCTGCCGGCTGAGGGACTCAATGTCGAGTAGGCCCGGATTCATTGGTGCAATTACGCCATTTGCGGCGCTGCATCTTCCACCATCTCCACCAACAGAACCTTTTCCTGCCCGTCGATCTCCTGAAACTTCACTTCGATGATTTCACGGGCGCCGGTCTGCACCATCCGGCCGACATAGCGGGCTTCAATGGGAAGTTCACGATGTCCGCGGTCAATCAGCACCAGAAGCTGGACGCGTGCCGGTCTTCCGTGGTCAAACAACGCATCGAGCGCGGAACGAATGGTTCGACCGGTATAAAGTACATCATCCATTAGCACAATGTCCTTGCCGACGATGGAGAAATCGATTTGCTTTGAGTTAAGAACAGGGCGCTCGGAGATCGTGGAAAGATCGTCCCGATAAAGACTGATGTCGAGGATGCCGACCGGCACCTTGATTTTCTCGAGCAGCTCAATCTTCTGCGAAAGGCGGGCCGCGAGCGGAACTCCGCGCCGCTTGATGCCAACGAATGCAAGCTGGCTGAGATCCGAAGTTTTCTCAAGTATTTCGTGTGCGAGGCGGACGAGCGTCCGATCGATCTCGGAAGCGCTCATCAGCTGTTTTTTTTCTCGAACCGTGGGCATGAAGTCTGAGGTACCGCTGACACGACAGATTAACATGCGGACGGGGCGGAACATGGTCTCCGGGCTGTTCGTCGATCGCCCTGAGCTGCCTGCTTGCCCGTAAAGTTTCCAGATCGCTATTCCTGGTAGCTTGACACGATCTGGCTTCATCACAGTCTCATATCGGGATGGGAGACTGCAAACAGGGCGGCAGATCGCGCCGAAAAAGCCTCAATGAAATATCTGCTTAACGAGCTGAACGACGGGCACGCTGCATCTTCGCCTGTTGAGAGCCTGTCCGCACTCCGGCGCGCCTACCGTTGCCGGTGTGAGCATCTGGTTTTCTTTCGCGACAGCCAGTGCTCAAGTTGCGACTCTCCTCTGGGTTATGAGCCGCGCCTGGGTAAGGTGGTCCCTCTGACGCCCGCCGGGGACGGGACTGATACCTGGTGCATTGCCGATTCTCAGGACGCCGTCGTTTATCGCCGTTGTCTGAACCTTTCGACTCCTGCCGCGTGCAACTGGCTGTTAGAGTGGCAGCCCGCAACGGGCATCACGCAGCCCTTCTGTATGTCCTGCCGCCTGAACCGGACCATCCCGAATCTTTCGTCTTCCGAGAACCAGGTTCTCTGGGGCAAGATTGAGGTGGCGAAGCGCAGGGTGATCTCGTCATTGATAGCGCTCGGGCTTCCAGTCGCGTCGCGGACCGAGGATCCTAAGCGTGGACTGGCCTTCGATCTGCTGTCTTCGCCTTCAGCAGGTCCACGGGTTGTCACCGGGCATGACCATGGCCTGATCACCTTGAATATCGAGGAGGCGGACGATGTGCGGAGAGAACAGATCCGCACCGCCATGCGCGAGCCATACCGTACGCTAGTGGGCCACTTCCGCCACGAAGTCGGTCATTACTACTGGTTTCGCTTGATCTCAGGATCGGAATGGATCGATGGCTTTCGATCACTCTTCGGAGACGAACGCGCTGACTATGCGGCTGCGCTCAAAAAGAACTATCAGGAAGGGCCTCGCCCAAACTGGTCCCGCGATTTCGTCAGCGCCTACGCCAGCATTCATCCATGGGAGGACTGGGCCGAGACATGGGCGCACTATATGCATATGGTGGATACACTGGCGACCGCGATGAGCCTGGGTGTCAAAATCGATAGTGTGGCCATGCCCATTGACCCGTTCTCGTCAGATGCGTTGTACGCCGCGGAACAGGATGATTTCCGATTCCTCTCGTTCCTGAACTCATGGCTTAAGCTGGCGGCCGTTTTGAATGAACTGTCTCGCAGCATGGGCCAACCAGACTTCTATCCGTTTGCGCTACCGCGGGCGGCGGTGAGCAAACTTCATTTCGTCCACACTTTAATCCGCGGTATTCCGATGGCATCGCGGCACCCGCTCTTGGGCGAGCACGCGGTCGCATTTTAAGCTCTATGTCTTCGTATAAGGCCGAAATCGTCTGGCACAGTGACTCGGAAGAGTTCTTGCAGGGCCTTTACAGCCGGGCGCATCTTTGGCGCTTCGACGGCGGAATCGAAGTGAAGGCTTCGGCATCGCCCCAAGTGGTGCGGGCGCCGTTCTC